>JAUNUZ010000300.1 GCA_030537915.1 Micrococcales bacterium | reverse complement strand
CGGCACCTGCCGCTCATGTGCACGCTCAATGCGGCTCGCGTCCTGGTTGCCGCCGCCCAGTTGGTCGGCGTCGAGCTCGACGAGCTCGGCCGGCTCGCCCTGGCTGCGGAGCCCGGCGCCGGGGGATTGAGCCTGCTGCCCTACTTCGACGGCGAGCGCACCCCAGCGCTGCCGGAGGCCACCGGCACGCTCGGCGGCCTGACCCGCAAGAACGCCACACCGCAGAATATGGCGCGCGCCGCGGTCGAGGGCATGCTGTGCAATCTCGCAGACGGCGTCGACTCACTGCGTGGCCAGGGCGCTCCGGTAGAACGCGTGCTCCTCATCGGCGGGGCGGCCGCTTCGCCTGCGGTGCGTGCGGTCGCGGCCGACCTGTTCGCCGTGCCGGTCGCCGTGCCGGAACCGGGGGAGTACGTCGGGATCGGGGCCGCCCGCCAGGCCGCCTGGGTGCTCTCCGGAGCCGATGAGCCACCGACGTGGGGGGTTCGCATCCGCGAGGAGGCGCAGCCGCGCAACGCCGCGGACTCGGCCGCCTTGCGCTCCCGTTATGCGGCCTTGCGCGTCGGGCTTTACGGCTGAACGCGGCGGCTTCGCTGGGTACGGCGTCACCGCACCGTCCCGCGTCCCGCCGCGGGGGACATCACGCGCGCGGCGGGCGCACCAGGACGCTCATGAGGCGAGCGACCTCGGCTCGGGGATTCGTGCTCACGCCGCCGTGGACCGGACCGGGTCGCAGCATCGTGCTGCGCGGCGCAGCGAGCCAACCGAAGCGGGCGCCCGGCCGTCGTGCCTCAGGCACGGGTCCACCCGCCACCGGGGGAGTGCGGTGCTCACTACGGCCGATCGTGTGACTCGGCGCGTCGCACCAGGTCTTGAGGAACTCTAGCGATCCTCGCACCGAGTCGACGTCGACGTCGGGATCCAACGCGAGGAGCCGGGCCTCGTCGATCTCCCAGGCGAGTGCGAGCACATCGCTATCCTCGGCGTACAGGACGACGGCCACGTTGACGCACTCCCCGCGCTCCGGGCGTGGCACGGCCTGGAGGACGAAATACTGGTAGGGGATCGGATCTTGGGTTGCGGCTGTCGCCTCGTTCGCTGGCGTCGCCATCACCAACCACCGGTTGACTGATCGGCGAAACCCGGGAGCCAGGCCTGCGATGCGATCAGTCGCGCTCGCAGGTGCTCGACATACGCGGCGCGAAGCGCGTTCGGTGTCGTCAGGGCCAGAGTCGGCTCGAGCCAGGCGCCGGGGACGAGGGCGATGATGCGCTGCAAGCTCGCCGCGTCGAGTAGCTGAGCAAACTCCTCGTGGCGGGCCGGTAGCCCGGTCGCGAGCTCTCGCAGGACGTGACGGCCCGCGTCGAAGGGCTGCGATGCAAAACGTTCAGGATTCGGAGCGCGAGTGGGCCACCCGTGATGGAAGTAGAGACTCGCGCCGTGGTCGATGAGCCACGTCTTGCGATGCCACAGCAGCAGATTCGGGTTGTCCC
Source organism: Micrococcales bacterium (assembly GCA_030537915.1). GTDB lineage: Bacteria > Actinomycetota > Actinomycetes > Actinomycetales > Dermatophilaceae > Kineosphaera. The sequence continues at coordinate 2,289 of JAUNUZ010000300.1, read as the reverse complement.
ACGTGCGGTCGACGTTCGCGGTGAGCGCGTCAAGCCACAGGATCGCGTCGGCCTCGGCGGGTGCGGCCGGGCGGGAGCCGTCGTAGCCGAGGGCACCGGGAAGATAGTCGATGCCCAGGTTCGTGCCCGGTGAGGCGTTGAGCAGGTCCTGGACCTCCTCGTCCGCCTCGTAGCGAGCGATCGGGGGCGGGAGGTGAATCGTGACGAGCTCCGGGACCCGTAGGCCGAGGGCCCGGGCGAGTTCGCCGACGATGACCTCAGCGACGAGCGCCTTGACGCCCTGGCCCGCACCGGCGAATTTCACGACGTACATGCCATCGTCATCGGCCTCGACGAGCCCGGGCAGCGACCCGCCCTCGCGGAAGGGCGAGACGTAACGGACGGCGCTCACGTGTCTCAGGTCCGGCATGCCGCCAGCGTAATCAGCGGTCTGGCATCCTGGATCGCCGCCCAAGTCCACCACGAACGGGTGCGAACGAACGCGGATACAGTCGCCCCATGGAGCCCGTCTACACCCCCGTCATCGGGTTCGCCCGCGCACTCTTTGCCGCCGAAGGGCTGCGCTTCACGGTCACCGGCGCCGAGCACATCCCGCGCGAGGGCGGCGCGGTCATCGTCATGAATCACCTGTCCTACCTTGACTTCGCCTACGCCGGGCTCGCGGCCATGCCCGCCAAACGCTTCATCCGCTTCATGTGCAAGGACACGATCTTCGAGCACCCCGTCGCCGGGCCGCTCATGCGCGGGATGAAACACATTCCGGTGGACCGGGAGTCCGGCGGTACGTCCTTCCGCGCGGCGTTGACGGCGCTCAAAGCTGGCGAACTCGTCGGTGTCTTCCCCGAGGCAACGATCTCGCGCTCGTTCGAACTCAAGGAGTTCAAGTCCGGTGCCCTGCGAATGGCCCAGGCCGCCCGCGTGCCGATCATCCCGATCGTCCTCTGGGGATCGCAGCGCGTGTGGACGAAGGGCCACCCGAAGCGGCTGGGTCGCACCCGAGTCCCGATCACCCTGTCGGTCGGCGCGCCGCTCACCCCGTCGCGAACCGACAAGCCCGATGCGATCCTCGCTGCTCTGCGCGCCCAGATGCAGGCACAACTCGATGAGGCCCAGGCCGCTTACCCGCCGCTGACGGCTGCGGACCTCACCTATCAACCCGCGCGCCTCGGGGGCCGGGCCCCGACGCTGGAGGAGGCGAGCCGCTTGGACGCAGCCGACGTCGCGGCCCGCCGGGCGGCCAAAGGGCTCTCCTGAACTCTCTGGCTTCGCCCCGGTGTGGTTGGCCAAGCCGATGCCGCTGCCGCTGCCACCGCGGTCTCGGTCTCGGGCGGGGTCTGCCTGGTAGAAGCGCTCGAAGAGGTGGGGCAGCGCTCTGCGATGGGCTTAGATGGCAGGTAGCAAGTGTTGATCGCAGCTAGGAGGCAGTCGTCATGGGGTATGCAATGAGCGTCACCACCGGGCTCGGGTTCGACGAGGCGGTGGCCGCTACCCGGGATGCCCTGAGCGCAGAGGGGTTCGGGGTGCTCACCGAGATCGACCTCGCTGCGACCCTGAAGTCGAAGCTCGACGCCGACCTGACGCCGTACCTCATCCTCGGAGCGTGCCGCCCACCGCTGGCATATGCCGCAGTGCAGGCCGACGCCTCGATCGGCACGCTGCTGCCTTGCAATGTTGTCGTCCGCGTGGACGGGGCGGACACTGTCGTCGAGGCGATGGACCCGGGCTTGATCTCGCAGATGTCGGGGGGGCAGGCCTTGGCCGAGGTGACCGGCGATGCAAGGGAGCGGCTGACTCGCGTCCTGGACGCGGTGGCCGCCCGGTAGCCGCGCCCGCCAAGGACCCGTGTCAGCCCCCAGCAGTCGTCCCGAGGCAGCATCGGGAGACAGTGGGCGGCCGACGGATCTCCACGATAGTGATCCCTTCTATCGTTTCCGAATGGGAAATTGTCGACAAGGGCGGGAGTCAGCACTGCGCCGGGGCGATAGCGTTGCAACGTATGCGCTGATGCCCGTACTGCGTGGCGAGATATTGAGTGGGTCGCGTGACTGCAGCCTTGGCGCTGCCGTAGGCGACCCGGCTGAAGTCTCCCGAGAGCCCAGCGACTGAGGCGGTATTGATAATCGACCCCACACCCTGCCCGCGCCATAGGCGGAATGGCCCGTGGGCACCCCAGCACCGCACTGCGGGCGTTGCGGCTCAGCACCGGGTCGAATTCGTCCCGCCGCCAGTGATCACTGCGACCTGTCCTTGTAGCCGATCCATATCGGTTCCTGTCCGCTTGTTGCCGTC
>JAUNUZ010000299.1 GCA_030537915.1 Micrococcales bacterium | reverse complement strand
GTATTACCGTCTACCTGTTATTGCAAGGTACTTGGCATCGGCAGATGTGATTCTCATGGCCGCGCGTGTGCGGCTGACGCCGGGACTCAATACCCGGCCGCTTGGGTCGGCGGTGCCAGGACAATGAGCTATGTCCACTACTGACGTGACTGCTGCCATAAACCTGCGCCTTGCGCTCCTGGACCTGCCGCGCGCCGAGTCGGCCGACACGACGGCCGGTGATGCTCTGGTCTCTCCGCTCCTGGCTCGCCAACGCGAGCTGAGCCGACGCCTGTCCGAGCGGCTCTGCCCCGTGGACGAGCGCATTCAGGACTGGCTGGACGGCTACCTCGCCGACGTCCCCACATCGGTCTCGTTGCCGGGGAGCTCGCTCGTCCTGGACCAAGCGGGGCTGGCCCGCGGGCTGTCCCTGCCGCATGACCGCGACGACTTCGCCAACTCCCTCGTGAGCAGCTACCGCCTTCTCAACGGTGTCCTGCACAACCCCCACAACGACCGTCGGACGACCGCCGGCGTCTTCCATATCGCCGACGGGGGCCTGCCGATCTCCGACGACAAGCGCATCGTCCCCAAGGCCGTCTTCGCCCAACTCCTGGACCTGGCCACCAGTCCGCCCCAGGAGGCGATGCTGCTGCCCTTCACGGCCGACCTCGCCGAGCCCGCGGCGTGCTTCGTGTCCTTGCTGCTGCGTCCTCTCGTCGTGCCCGCGGTTGCGGGTGCAACCGGCGAACAGCGCATGGAGATCCGTTTCATCGCCCCGGGCAGCCTCGTCAGCAACCTCGACTTCGTCGAGGGGATCTTCGGCAATGGCGGCGACCCCTACCTGCCCGAGAACGACGCGGCGCTCGACCCGGCGGGCTGGACCGGCCACACCGGCTGCGTCATCCTCGCCCCGCACCTCGTCGAGGTGACGAAGAAGGAGCTCGGGCTACCGCACTGGGACGACGCGACGCAGCGGCAGCGCCGCGACGGCATGTGTTACCGCGATCCGGGAGAGCGCTACAACGACGGAAAGGCCTTCAAGGCCTGCGCACGCGACGAGCGCGGCGTGATCGTCACGGTCATCGCGGACAACTACTTCGGATACTGCAAGAAGGAGGTCAAGACGCAGATCGGCTACTCGGCCAACCTCCACGGCTCGGTCGAGGAGGAGCACTCCGGCGGCGCGATCGTCTTTCCCGCCTACGACCTGGGGCTGGAGTTCACCGACGACCGAGCGGGGCCCGGCTACACCTTGGCCGACGTCATCGCGCGGGACCCCGAGCGGTTCGAACCGCAGCCGCAAGGCCACGCGCTCGACCGGAAGTACCCCGGCTTCACTCTCGTGCCTGCCGGTTCGACCTACAGCCTGCGCACGATGACGGTGAGCTGGGCGGACGACGACGGTGGACGACGCAGCATCCCGCTACGCGCGGATCGCACCTACTTCGGGCCTGACGGCTATCGGGTGCGGGCGAGCCAGCATGAGGACGACCGCACGCAGTGGAGCCTGGTGGGGGTGGACGCCGACGCGACATCCTGCCACAAGCCGAGCACGGTCTCCGGAGGCGGCAAGTCCGAGATCTCCAAGGCGATCTCCGACGCGTTCATCCACGGCAGCGCCTACGCCAAGGACTTCGACGCCGACATGGACCTGGTGGCCGAGATCCTCGAGGGCGACTTCAGCGACCGTTACGGCGACGCCGCGCTCAACGCCATCGACCACCGTGCGGTGCTCAGTTCCCGACGCAGCGTCGGCAGCGTCATCAAGCTTCTCACTCATTCGGCAGACTACTCGGCGCCCTACAACGCCTGGCTCGCGCAGGTGCCGGCACACGTCAAGGAGCTCGTCTACGTCATCAAGCGCTACTACCGGCCGGAGTGGGGCATCGATTGGCGCAGTCACTTCAACGTCGGGGTCATCAACGGGCGCCTCGGCAACGCGATGCGTCTCGACGGCGACAGGATCGTCATGCGCATGCTGCGTGTCGGATTCGAGAGAGATGGTTCGTGGCGGTTGTTCGGCCTGCGCCCCGACTTCAGCCCCGCAGTCAAGGTCCAGACCGAGGACGACATCACGGCAAGCATCGTCGCGCCCGCCGCGGTGGTCGATCGCCCCGACGGGCGCTCGGGCAAGATCGTGCAGAATTGCGAGCTGCTCCTTTTCCAGCGCCCCGACGACGCGATCCACCGCGGTTATGACAAGCAGGCCGAGGCCGACATCGCCTCCCCCAGCACGTTCTTGTCGAACTTCCAGCCACTGACCCACGACGACGCGCGAGCGATGCGCAATGACGCCGTGGCCTTCAGTCTCTTCACCGCGCCGATCCAGAATCTCATCGTCCAGGCCGCCGGCAACGGCCACGGCGCGCACGTGCCCGACTACTTCGTGTCCTCGGCCAATCCGCGGCTCGTCGACGGCAAACCGTCGAAGAACCCCCGCTACCTGCAGGTGCGCCCCGACCTGGCCAACCCGCTCGCGACCGCCGCGGGTGACCTGGCCCTGCATCTGCACCGTCGGGCTCCCGCCGCCCGACCGATCCCCGTATCGGTCGACGTCGTGGCCGCGGGTCGCCGCAACAATCCGCCGGAGGAGGGTGTCCCCGCCCTGTGCGCCTTCAACCCGCTGCACTACCTCCAGCTGCCCGAGCTCTTCATGGAGTTCATCAGCTCCATGACCGGCAAGTCACCGTCGACAACCGGGGCCGGATCCGAGGGGGCGCTGACGAAGGCGCCGTTCAACGCGATGCCGACGACGATCGACCTCAACTCGGCGTTCCTGTCCTACGTGCTCACCGGCTATGACGGCTGGATCTCCAGTGCGGGCTATATCGGCCCACATGTCCGCGTGGACCACGACGTCAGCCTGCTGGTACCCGAGGTCTTCTCGCGGATGAAGCCGCACGAGCGCGACGCGGCACACCTGGTGGCCCAGGGCTACCTCGAAAAGGTGGAGGACGTCGAGTTCGAGGGCCGGACCGTGCTGGCGAGCCGGCTCGGCTACCGGATGACGGCGCGGTTCGCGACGACCTTCTTCGGCCGGATCTTCATGCACCCGGACGTCGTCTTCACGCGGGAGATGCTCCGCCCGGAGCTGCAGGACTTGTCGGTGTATGCCGAGACGATGGACACGGTGGTCGCCACCCACGAACGTGTCGCGAAGGCCTATTTCGACGACGGCACCGTGGAGCTGGCCTGCCCGCCGCTGCGCGCGCTGCTGGAGGTCATGGCCTACGGCGCAACCTCAGACGGGCTCACGCTGAGCTCGCCGGAGTTCCGCGACCTGTTCACGCGCGAGAGCGTCGTGGCCAGCGACTGGTACGCGGCGCGGTTGGACGCCAGCCAGGATGAGGCGAGGGCCCAGGCCGGTCGCGGGGTCGAGACGCTGACCGCCTTCATCGAGTCCCCCGGCGCCGAGCGAGTCGTCGAGCGACTCGGGCTACGGCAGCGGCTGGCCGCTGCACAGGAGAGGGTGTCGCAGGCGGGCGCACCCAGCTTCCGCGAGGGCCTCGTCGGCACGATCGGCCGACAAGTCACCTTCCGCTGACATGGCAGCGCCCGCCGACTCGGACGAACCGGGTGCGGCGGGCGCTGTCATGGAGAGGTGAAGCGCCGCGAGTCAGGCCCTCGCGAGACTGCGCAGGACGTACTGCAGGATGCCGTCATTGCGGTAGTAGTCGGCCTCCCCGGGGGTGTCGATGCGCAGGACAGCATCGAACTCGACCGGATCAGCGCCTTCCTTGCTGGCCTTGACCCGCACCGTCTTGGGCGTCGACCCCTCGTTGAGAGCTTCGATGCCGGTGATG
>JAUNUZ010000298.1 GCA_030537915.1 Micrococcales bacterium | reverse complement strand
GTTCCTGCCCGGTATGCCGGCAGCCCTGGTCTGGCCGTACGAGTGGATCATCCTCTTGGCATGGACGCTGGCCGGAGTCGTCTTCGTCAGCAGGGTGCCGAAGATGGGCCGCGGCCCGGGCTCCTACGACGAACTGGTCAGGCTCACCCAGGCTCGCGGGCGCCGGGGGCGGGCCGCAAAGGCCGAGTCAACGCAGGAACCCGTCGCGTAGCTCGACGGTCGGTGCTCTGGCCATGCTGGCGCGGCGGCGACTTCGTCCATCGACTCCACAGTGGTGCGGAGTCGCGCCGTGCAGTCCTGGGGTGACCAGACCACCAATCGGGGCGTGTCCTGACAAGTAGACGGCCATCCAACGAGTGCGGCAGACCCCTGGGAGGAACCGCCACGGTCAGTGGTGGTGGGGCATCAGTTCGGTGATGAGCCGAGGTGCGACCCAGAAGTGCCTCATCATGTCGTGGTCCTCGTGTTCGAGGATGTGGCAGTGGTACATGTAGCGGCCGAGCATGCCCGTGGGCGCGAAGGTGTTCGTGGCCGGGTCGAGCACACCGAAGGGCACGGCGATCTTGACGATTTCGCCGGGATCGACGCGCACGACGTCCTTCCAGGCCCGATCCGCGGCCGTGATCTCGACGTCCTGGTCGAGCGTGACTCGCACCGGGTTCGCCTCTGGGTGTTGCGGGTCGAAGTCGAGCCAGTCGAGGCTCTCGGGACGGGGCACCGTCTCGGGCGCGGAGGCGTGCACTCGGCCCAAGACTTGAACGGCGCTCAGGTGCAGGTGCACCGGGTGGGTATCGCCCGAGAGATTGAGCAGCTTCCAGACCTCGACCTGTCCCTCGACACAGGTGAACACACCGGCGTCGTGGAACAATTTGGCTGCGGTGCGCCACGTGCGAGTCACCAGCGCGCCGGGGGTCACAGGATCCGGCTCGGTCAACTCGATCAGCCGGTCCATGGTCCCTTGCCCAGGGGTGTAGGGAACCAGTTCCCGCAAGGTCAGCATCGCCGGATCGCCGGACGCCAGTTCCTCTTCGACGAGGGCGACGTAGCGATGCTGGTGGTGCCCTGGGGTGCCGGTGTCGGGGATCACGACGACTTGCTCACCCGGGTCTGCGTCGCCGGCTTCGTGCACGATGCGCCGGAAATCGGCGGCCAGCGGCGGTATCGGGCGAGCAGGTCGCGGGTCCGAGACCATGTCGAAGCGCAGCACCTCGGGGTAGCGCACCCGGGCCTCCCACCCCGGCGAACCGGGTGGAGCCTCACCGAGGAAGGCATCGATCGGTGTCCCGCCGTACGGGGCTGCGGCCGTGTTGACGACCGTCAGAGAAGGTTCGGTGACCATTCCGAAGTCGACCACGACGTCAAGGCGCTCCGCGGGGGCCAGGACCAGGTCAGGTCCGGCCGTCAGGGGGGCGCCGCGCAACCCGCCGTCAGTGCCTATCACCACCGCGATCTGCGACCACGGCACCACGGCGCCGTCTGGGGTCATCAGGGTGAGGCTGAAGGTGCGCGCGTTCGAGCCGTTGAGCAGCCGCAGCCGGTATTGGCGACGGCGGACCGACACCCGGGGCCAGATCTTGCGGTTGACCATTGTGTAGGGGCCGAAGAACTCCATCGGCCCTGCCCCGGACTCGACCTTGTGCACCAGCACCCCGGACAGGCGCCCCTCGGGGTCCAGATCCAGGTTGAGATCCTGCAGCAGCAGGGGTAGCTCGAGCTGCGGGCGGTAGGGGTGGTCATCGTCGTCGCGGCGCAGCCGCAGCTCGCGCACAATCCGCCGATCGTCGTCGTCGCGCACCTGATAGAGGCCCGCCATGCCCGCGTAGACGTTCAGCCGCGTGATGTGGGCCGCGTGGTCGTGGTACCACAACATGGTCGACGGCTGCTCGTTGCGGTACTCATACAGCGAGTTCTGGCCGACGGCCAGCAACGTCTCCATCCATCCGTCCGAAGGGGCTTCGGTCACCCCACCGTGCAGGTGGGGGGTGATCACCGCCGGGATCAGCGACGTATCCGCCCACGTCCCATCAGCGCGGCGGACCCCCAGATCGGTCACGAAGTCCGGCTCGGGGCATCCGGTGCCCGGGTAGTTGGACACCACCGTGACGCCGTCGGTGCTCGGATCGGTGCCATGCACGGATGCGACGGTGATCGGCAACTGCTGACCGTGCAGCGCATTCGCCCAGCGAATCAGTGACGGCACGCCGCGTTCCGTCTCCAGAGTCGGGTTGACCAACGGTCCGCTCCACGTCGGCACCTCGTAGCACCACAGAGGTGTCGGCGCCAGCAGCGGGTGCAGCCGCAGCTCACGGCGCTTGACACGCACCTCCGTCTCGTGGCGCGTCAAGTGCACCACCAGCGGGAACGTCAGCTCGGCGCTGAAGCGAGCCTCATACAGCTCATCTGGTGTCGGCGCTGTTGATGGCATCATCAGGGAACCTCCGAATCAGACCCCCGGGGGCCCCGGCCGAGGCCGACAGGGTGCCTATGCCACAAGGATTGTCCTCTTGGGTGCCCACTCACCGCTAGCCCCTGTGAGTCGTGGCTCCGCGCCCCGGCAAGCCGTAATTCCGGCGAAATCGATCCATCCGTGGGCCCTGTCAACCCGGCGTCAGCGGTGCGCAGTGTCGCCCGAGCTCAGCTGGGCAGCCGGGAAGTTCCAGAGAGCTGGCGAGGGGACTTGAACCCCTAACCCCTTGTTTACAAGACAAGTGCGCTACCGATTGCGCCACGCCAGCGGGAGAGAGTCACCGACAAGGGTACGCAATCTATCCCCCGGGCTCCCAATCGCCGTGCGCCGAGACGCGTGCGCCCTGCTCACCTACGGCGACACGGTTCGTGGAAGAACAAGACGCAGGCCCGGCTCCCCCCGAGGGTGCCGGGCCTGCGTCAGTCGTGAATCTCGCCTAGGCGAGAGAGTGCCCCAGGCTCGTCAGCGAGCGACGAACGCCGAGAGCGTGCGCATGGTGGGCGCGGTGAAGTGGCTCTTGCCGCTGACCTTGGCGCCGACAGCGCGCTCGGTCTTGCGGACAGTCTCCGGGCCGATGACGCCGTCGGCCTTGGCGCTGACCTTGCGCTGGAGGGCCGCAGTGGTGCGGGTGCTCCACTTGCCCGTGCGCTGCTGGCCGATCCAGGACTGCATGCGGCGGATCGTCATCGGGTCAGCGACGCTCTTGAGCGCCGGGGCCTTGCTGGTCGTGGCCTTGCGGGCCATCGAGCGCGACGCGGTCATGGCACCGCCACCGGAGCTGAGGCCGTTGGAACGGGTGAGGCCGGCCTTCTTGGAGCAAACGGGCCAAGCGCCGGGCCCCTGCATGCGCAGGAGCTGCTGGCCGGCGGCGATCTGCTGAGCGCGGGTGGCGCGGTGCGGTGCGCTCGCATAGCGCGTGCCACCGGCCGCACGCCAGCTGCCCGAGTTGAACTGCAGGCCGCCGGAGTAGCCGTTGCCGCTGGCGATGCTCCAGTTGCCGCCGCTCTCACACGCCGCGACGCGGTCCCACACGTTCGAGGGAGCAGCCGATGCGGACGGCGCCATGGCCAATCCGCCGACAATGGTGGCTGCGGATGCCACGGCCACACCGAAGGCGCGAGTGCGCGTCGATGACTTGCGGGCAGAGCTGTGCTTGGGGATGAAGTGCATGGGGATAAAGAGTTCCTCTCCTGACGCGCGCCTATGGGGTTAGCTGTCGGGTTAGGGCGTCAGGCTGCCCGGCCGGGATTATCCGGCTTCACCCCAAGACCGCTGTCGCGGCCGGCGAGGACATCGTCCTCAGTGGTTCCCCCATCTCCGTCT
>JAUNUZ010000297.1 GCA_030537915.1 Micrococcales bacterium | reverse complement strand
GAAGACAGCGGGTAGGAATCGCTGGCTGACGAAGATGCAGCGCAGGTTGTCGGCGCGCGCGCTCCCCTGAGTCGGCTCCGGGGTCTCCCCGGCTTCACGACGAAGTCCTTGCGATCTCGCGCAAACGCGATATATCGTGTCTTGAGACATGAGATCAGTATCGCGAAAGGACTCCGCCATGGCCAGGACCTGGCAGATCGATCGTCCGCAACTCCAGGAGCTGGGGGGTGTGGGGGAGCCCGTCGAATCGATCTACGTCGTCCTCTTCGGGGGGCGTGTCGACGTCGTCCCACAATCGGGGCGGGGCGACGTGCGCCTCGACGTGCACGAGGTGTTCGGCCGCCCGCTGGCGGTGAGCCTGGACGACGGAGCGCTTCGCGTAGAGCATCACAAGGAGCCGGGCAGCCCGCTTCTCGGCATGGTCAAAGGACTTTTCGCGACCGGCGGCAAGGCGTCTGCGCGCCTCACCCTCACGGTGCCGGCAGACGCCAAGGTCACGATCAACACCGTGAGCGCCGAGGCGCTCATCGGGGGCGTGGAGGGCGATGTCACCGTCAACACCGTCTCCGGCGCAGTGAGCCTCTCGCGGCTGTCCGGACGGGTCGACGTCAATACGGTGAACAGCTCGATCGATGCCGCCGGGCTGAGCGGCGAACTGCGAAGCAAGTCGGTGTCCGGACGCCTGACCGTTGACGAATCCGCGCTGCGCTTGGCCAAGCTGGGCACGGTCTCCGGGCCGCTGATCCTGGATCTGGTGGGCTCCTCCTCCGTGGTGACGGCCACCACCATCTCCGGGGACATCACGATCCGCATCCCTGCGGGCAGCGGGTATGACGTGAGCGCCGGGTCGCAGTCGGGGCACGTCATCGTCGACGGGCACACGCTGTCCAGGGGCACGGAGAAGGGAGGCCACCGCAGCGCAGGGGATCGGTCGCTCGCGATCAAGGCCCGAGCGGTCTCCGGCAACGTCGTGGTGTTGCGCGACGCCTCGACCACCGAGCCACACCGGCGGGCCGACACGCTAGCGCCGTTGACCGGCACGCCGTCGGACGTGCAGGATGTCCGGCGCTCGGATAGGCAGGATGTCCGGCCACCGGACCCACGGCGAGCCCCGGCACCGGACGCGAGGACGGACACGGGCTCACCCCCCGGATCCGCGACGCGCACGAACGAGCACGGCTTCTTCGACGCCGGGTCCGGCATCTGATGGGCCCGGTCTTCGGCCACGGCCAGCTGCGCCTGTACCTACTCGCCCTTCTGGAGGCGGGGCCGCGCAGCGGTTACGACGTCATCCGAGCTCTTGAGGACCGCTTCGAGGGCCTCTACTCCCCCAGTGCGGGCACGGTGTACCCCCGGCTGGCCAAACTTGAGGAGGAGGGACTCATCGGGCGCGCGGACGAGGGAAGACGCTCGATCTACACCCTCTTGGAGCCCGGTCGCGAGGAGCTCGATCGGCGGCGAGGCGAACTGGAGGAACTTCAGGAGAGCCTCGACGAATCCGCCGGGCAGCTGGCCGATCAGATGCGCGAACGGGTCCGCACCGGCACGCAGGATGTGCGCGCGCGGCTCGAGGACGCGGCCCGTCGCGCGCGGGAGCGGGCCGAACGGGCCTCGGGGTCGGCCGCCGGTGACCCGACGCAGCCGTCGAGTGCATGGCAGGGCTCGGGCCCGTGGGTGCCTCCCGGCTTCGGCAGCGGTCTCCCCTTCGGCCAGGGCGGCAGCGCGGAGTGGGTCAAGCTCGCGCGGTGGCTCGCCGAGAACGGGGCCGCCTCCGCCGCGCGCCCCGGCGGGTGGGGTTCGCGCTCCGAGAAGCAGTCGCCAGGAGCAAGCGATCCGGCCGCGCCGACCGATCGAACGACACCCACCGATCCGGCCGATCCCACCGATCCGGTCGCAACGGCCGCACCGAAGGACCCGCCGCGCGCCGGGGAACGAGGCGCCCCCGCGGGCGGCGTGTGGTCCGCGGCGACGGACACGATCTACGACGTGCCGCAGCCGGACGGGCCGGGCCGGGCCGAAGTCGTCCGGGACCCCGACGCCGACGGGGCGTCCGACCCGACGCCGGGCTCGACGGGCGATGGTTCCCAGCACCGCGCACACGGCGGTTGGGAGGAGCTCTTCGAGGGCGCGATCCCGGACGCGGAGCAGATGCACGAGATCAGCGAGATCATCCGGACCGCGACGGCCCAGATCCAGGACGTCCTGCGGCGTCGGCCGTCCTGACCGAGCCGGGCCGGCGGTGGGCCTGTGGGATCAGGCGGTGAGGACGACCTTGCCGAAGGCGAGCCCGGAGTTCAGCCGCTCGAAGGCGTCCCGCGCCTGCTCCAAGCGGTAGGAGGAGTCGATGATGGGTTCGATCCCGGCCCCCTGCACGAGGCGGGCCAACCGCTCGAGTTCGACGCGGGTACCCATCGTGGAGCCCAGGATCCGCAGCTGGCGGAAGAAGACCTTCGTCAGCTCGGCCTTGCTCGGCGCATCACCGGAGGTCGCGCCGGCGATGACGATCGTCCCGCCGGGACGCAGCACGTTGACCGAGTGCGACCACGTCGCGGCGCCGACGGTCTCGATGACGGCGTCGACCTTCTCGGGCAGCCGGGCACCAGGCTCGAAGACGGCCTCCGCTCCCAGCTCCAACGCCTGCTCGCGCTTGCCCTCCTCCCGACCCGTCACCCAGACCCGCAACCCGGCCGCCGCGCCGAGCTGGATGCACGCCGTCGAGACGCCTCCGCCGGCGCCCTGCACGAGCACGAGCCCACCGGGGGCGACTCCGGAATTCGTGAACAGCATGCGGTAGGCCGTGAGCCAGGCCGTCGGCAGGCTCGCCGCGGTCTGCCACGACATCCCCTCGGGCTTGGGCACCAGATTGCCGGCCGGCACGACGATGCGCTCGCAGAAGGTGCCCTGGTACTGCTCCGAGAGCAGACTGCGCTTGGGGTCCAGGGTCTCATCGCCCTGCCAGCCCGGCGAGGCGATGACGGAGTGGACGATGACCTCCTGGCCGTCCGGGCCGATCCCGGCGGCGTCGCACCCCAGGATCATCGGCAGGCGCTCCTGGGGGAGCCCGACGCCCTGCAGCGACCACAGGTCGTGGTGGTTGAGCGTCGCGGCCTTGAGCTCGACGGTCACCCACCCCGGTGTGGGCTCGGGGGCGGGCTGTTCACCGACGACCAGGCCGGCGAGCGGGTCGGTGGGGGAGATGGACTCGGCGTAGGCGGCAAGCATGGCCAAACACTAGACGCCCGCTCCCACCGCGTGCAGGCGCACGCCGCCCGGGTTGCCGTGCGCCGGCTCGACGGGCGGTCCCGACACGCGGCGTCAGACACGTCGGGCTCGGACCCGGGTCGTACGCTTGCGAGGCGGGGTCGATCCCGCCCTCCGGCCTGCTCCGGAGTCGATGAGCCGAGAGGATTCGCGTGCCACCCCTGCGTAATGCCAGCCGAGAGCGCACGCAGCGCCTCGCGTGGGCGTTGGCGGACTCCTTGGTGTGGTTCATCGCACTGCACGTCGCCGTGTGGCTCCGCTACGAATTCACCTTCCCGCCGGCAGCCAGAACTATCACGCTCGTCGCCGCCCTCGGTTGTGCCGCTCTGCAGTTCCTCATCGGGGCCATCATCGGCCCGTATCGCGTGGGCCACTCGCGGGGTTCTTATGAGGAGACCTCACAGCTTGCCCGCAGCACCCTCGTCACGACCGTGCTGGCTCTCGTCTTCGCGCTGGCGTGGCACCCACCCCATTAGCCTCGATCGGCTGCTCTGACGGGCGGCGCCCTCGCCCTGAGCGGGATGCTCGCC
>JAUNUZ010000001.1:28451-28663 GCA_030537915.1 Micrococcales bacterium | reverse complement strand
ACGGCCGGCAGCGTCCAGGGTCAGCCGTGTCCGCGTCCGTCTCGAGCGAGGATGACGACAAGAATCCTGCCAAGGACGGGTGGCTGTGTCCACGTGGATCTGCCGAGTCACGAGGCTGTTGTCGATCCTGGGGTGACACCGTTGGCGGACGGTGGTCTGCAGCACCATCACGAGTTGGTCTCACCTCAGGGCCGGGGAGGGCGCGGGCGGGG
>JAUNUZ010000001.1:20599-28441 GCA_030537915.1 Micrococcales bacterium | reverse complement strand
CCCCGAGATCGCCGATCTGCGGCGATCGCGCCAGTATTCGAGCACCGCTTCGACGCGAAGACCACCCTCGCGGTGGTAGTCATGGATAAGGTGCCGACTTGGTCGGCGCCATGAGACTAAGGGAGTTCGACGATGATCGATGCATCTGGTCCGAACCGATCCGACGACAGCGCCGACCCGACGGACCTGGCCGAGGACGGGGCCGAAGGTACGCCCAGCGAAGATGCCACCACTGAGCCGGGGGAGCCCGAGGCCGAAGTCATGGGTCAGTCCGGGCACGCCTGAGCCCGGCCGCGGCAAGCTGTCCCGTGTGTCGACCGACGACCATGGCTGCGCAGCATCCACCGCCACGGCGGTCGCCGCCCCATCTCTACCGCGAACCAGCACATTCGGGCCCAGCCGCGCCGCTGGCGACCCCGACCACGCGATTGCACAAGGAGATCCAGCATGAGCGACACCTCATCGGACAAGGCAGCGGCCCAGAGCATCCCCGAAGAAGCTACTGAGGCCGCCAACGACGGAACGACCACGCCACCAGACCAGGCGCAGTCCGATCCCGGCAATGACCAGCAGACGGCCGGTTCCGCGCAGGAGACCGACCCAGGGGACCAGGACAACCCCGCGACCACCGCCCCCATCGAATAGGCGAGGAGGTCTCGCAGCCGGATGCCGTCGTGGTCCATCCCGACCCAACCGACCGACCAGCCGGGATTCGATGGTCAGCGTTTCGGGATGCTCGACCGGTCTAGAGGTGGATGGGCGAGCCTCGTGCGCCAAGGCGTACTCGCCGACCGAGGTGACCGAGCGAGGGACGTGACGCCGGACCTGACCGCCCGCGCAAGCAGCGCCACACAGCCGACGTGCGTTGTCGACGGAGCGTTTCTCGACGTGGGCTGGCGGGTTTGGGACACGGTGACGTGAACAAAGGAGGAGAGTCTCAGCGTGCAGACGTCGAGTCCCAAGAGGTGCCGTCCAGTCGGTCCAGTCCGTCGAGCGCGACCGTGAGCGCACCGGCGAACCCGTCCAACCCACGGGTTGCCGTCGTGCCCTTCGTCGGCGTCGGCCTGGCTGCGGTTGTGGCTGGCGGTTTGATCGCCGCTGCCATCGCCCACGCCCCGACCGAACCGCTGGTCTGGCTGGTGGCATACCTGGTCTTGGTCGTCGGGGTGGCCCAGGCCGGGCTCGGAATCGGTCAGTTCTGGCTGGCCGATCACCTGCTGACTCCCGCCCGGCTGTGGGCTCAGTTCACCCTGTACAACCTGGGCAACGCGGGCGTCATCGCCGGTACCTTGCTCAATCTCCCGCTGCTGGTCGATGCGGGCGGAGTGTTGCTGGCAGTCGCCCTGATCGGGTTCATCGTGGGTAGCCGCGGAGCGGGGGATCTTGGCACCCTCCGGTGGCTGTACCGGATCTTGATCGTGCTGCTGCTGATCAGTGTGCTCATCGGCCTGCTGCTGGCCCAGCTTCAAGCCGTCTGACCTAGCACGGACACGCGGGAAGGAAGCAGAGGATGGGCAAGCTCACGCAGATGGTCGCGGTGGTCACCGGGGCCAGCCGAGGTCTGGGCGAGGCCATGGCGACCGGGTTCGCACGCGAGGGAGCCGCGGTCGTTCTGGCCGCCCGCACCGTCGCGGACCTGGACCGGGTCGCGGAACGGTGCCGGGATGCGGGGGCCGCCCAGGTCGAGGTCATTCCCACCGACGTCACCGATGAGGATCAACTCACCGCACTGGTGGACGCCACCATCGGGAGGCTTGGTCGTCTTGACGTCTTCGTCGCCAACGCGGGGATCGCGGTGCCCAGCATCACCGACCGGCGTATGACCACGCTGGAGACCTACGAGCTGGGTGTCGTCCAGCGGCTGTTCGCGGTGAACACGGTCGGGATGTGGCTGTCCATGAAGGCTGCCCTACCCGTCATGCCCGTCGGGGGCAGCTTCATCGCCATCGGGTCCGAACTCGGCCGGATGGCCGGTGCCGGCGCCGGCGTCTACGCGGTGACCAAGGCAGGCGTGGATCTGCTGGTCCGGATCGCCGCCGCCGAGTCGGCGGAACGGGGAGTCCGGGTCAACTGCCTGTCCCCGGGCGGAATGGTCGACACCCACCTGTTCGGGCCGAACAAGATGCCCGACTACCTCAAGGCACACGCCCCCTGGTCAACCGCGGAGGTCATCGTGCCCGCCGCCGTCTGGCTCGCCTCCCACGACTCGGAAGGGGTCACCGGCAAACGCCTGGCCGGTACGGAGTTCAACCGGATACCCCTGGACGAATTCCGCGCCGGCCTGCAGAACGCGTGAACAAGACACCCGCACACGCGTGGAGGAACGGACTTATCGGATGACCGCTTCGCATTCCGCAGATGAGACGGCCAACCATGAGCAGGCGGCGCCTCGAGGCAGGCGCGGTCGGGACTATTCGGCCAATATCGGCTTGATCGTGGTGGTAGTTGTCGTGATGGGCGGCGCCATCCTCATCTCCGCCAGGCTGGGCCTGGGGGCGGGCACCATCATCGCTGGATTCACCGCGATCTTCTTCACCCTTGGAGTCGGGGGAGGCTCGTTGCGGGCCGACCTGCGCAAGGTGGCGTGGTACGGCCCCCTGACCGCTTCGTCGGCATCGGTGCCCCGCATCCTCGCGGAGTACAGCCACGGCGCCGCACTTGCCCTGGTCTGCATGGTCATCTTCGTGGCGGGACTCCTGCCCGTTCTGGGCAGGAACTACCTGCAGGCCGGTCTGGGGCTTGGCCTTGCCACCGTGCTGGGGTTCGCGCTTCAGGCGGATACCGGGTCAGCAGGTCAGACCGTGGCCGCTGCCTTCGTCGGCGTCGGCTTCGTCGTCGTGCTGCGCATTCTGATGAAGGTTCGCGACCCCAGCGACGTCACGCGTCATCTGGCAGCCGAGACGTTGACCGAGCCCGCTCCGGGCTTTGAGCAGGCCTACACGATGTGGTTGCGGGACAAGCCGGTGCTGTGGCTCGGCGAGGCCCTGCAGGGGGCCGTGGGATATCGGATGTTCCGTAGCACTCTGGCAGCCGACGAGGCAGCCCGTGCCGATCAGCGCGCCAGCGAGGTGGCCGCCGTCGTGGCAGCACGGGATCCGGGCGAGCCCCGTGCCCGCGCGGGTGACCCGTCGCAGGGTGTCTCGGGGGGTACCGCCGCGTTGGATCGTGCCCTGGCGGCACTGGACCGTATCGAGGAGGTCGCCGCTCGCCGGGACACCACCTTGGTCCGCGACGCCACGGCGACGAGGCGAGCCTTCGCGCTGGCGTCGGTGCTGTCGACGCTCACCTGGCGTTCTCAGATCCTGCGGCACGCGCTTCGCACCGCAGTCGGAGTGTTGCTCACGTTCCTGTTGGCCTGGGCGACCGTGGGGCCGCAGGACCCGCTGGTCACCTCCATGGTCACCGCGTCCTTTGCGATCCTGCAGATCAGCTGGACCCAGTCCCTGTGCAAGGCCAAGCAGCGAGTCCTCGGCGTTGCAGGGGGCGCAGCGCTGATGGCAGTCGCACTGTGGATCCTGCCGCAACAGCTGCTGCTGCCCTTCTCGCTGCTCGCCGCCCTCGCAGGGCTGTGGCTGATCGCCAGCAACCAAGTCCTTTCGATCGGCAGCTTCGTCGTCGTCTCGGTCGGCATGAACGTCGTGGGTGGAGGTCTCGACCCGACCCGGACGCTCCTGGAGTACGTCCTCCTGCTGTTCACCGGAGTCGCCATCGGCTTGCTGATCGGTTTCGCGGTCGTGCCACACCTCAAGCCCGAGCGGATCGACGAGCGGATTCGCTCGGCCCGCGAGGCGACAGCCGGGCTGCTCCGGTGCACCGCTCAGCTGGCCCCCCCGGTGGCCGGGGGGCCACCTCGACACGGCGTCCAGCGCGAGCTGATGCGACCCTTCTACCGAATGCGCACGGCCGTGGTGAATCTGAGCGCTCCGTTGCATCGCCAGGACGCCCAGGCAGGTGTTCGCGCCGCAGACTGCACCGCGTTGGCCACGCAGTTCGAGACGCTTGCGATCATCGGCATCCTCGAAGCCGGTGATGGCCGCCTCACCGCACCGACGCTGGGCGCGGCGGCCGACGCGCTCCTTGGGCCTATTGACCCCATGCCTACCCGAGACGTCGAGGAGACCGTTTCAACGGATTTCGTGCAGCTCGCGCGGTGGGTCGGCGCCAGCAGCACAGAACTCCTGGCTGCGAGCACCGTGCCGACGCGGCCGCGCTCGTGAGAAGCACCCGGGCACCACGAGGTGATCCGGTCAGCACGGCTGCTGCGATCAGGTCGGCGTCGTGAGGGCGGCAGGTATGCCTGACGTGCCGCAGCGGATGCACGCGGCCTACGTCGAGCGGCTCGGCGGCGTCGAGAACATCTGCTATGGGCGGGTGCCGGTCCCGCGGCTCGGGCCGACGGAGGTGCTCGTCACCGTCGAGGCGGTGACGGTTAACCCGGTCGACACCTTCGTCCGCTCCGGCGCCTTTCCCACCAGGACGCCGTTCCCGTTCGTGATCGGTCGTGACCTCGCGGGGACGGTGGCGGCACTCGGCCCGGGTGCGGCCGGGTTCAGTGTGGGGGAGCGTGTCTGGTGCAACAGCCTCGGCCACGGCGGGCGGCAGGGCTCGTTCGCGCAGTACGCGGCCGTGCCCGTCGACCGGCTCTACCGGATACCGGACGGGGTGGAGGCTGTGCAGGCCGTGGCGTTGGCTCACCCGGCCGCTACGGCCTGGCTCGGTCTGTTTCGGCACGCTCGCCTGCCTCTGGGCGGGACTGTTTTCGTGGGGGGTGGGGCCGGCAACGTCGGTGACGCCGCCATTCATCTGGCGACTGCCACCGGCGCCCGAGTGATCGCCAGCGCCACCGGTGAGGGGCTGGACCGCTGCCGCGTCGCTGGGGCGACGGTGGTGGTCGACTATCGCGACCCCGACGCGATCGAGCACATCCGCGCCGCGGCGCCGGACGGGCTCGACGTGCACTGGGACACCTCCGGGCACCATGACTTCGGTGCCGCCGTGGGGCTGATGGCGCGAGGTGGGCGGATCTTGCTCACGGCCGCGGGACCGCAGGCCCGCGTGGAGCTGCCGATCGGCGCCACCTATACCAACGACGTGAGCGTGCTCGGGTTCGTCATCAGCAACGCCACCAGCACTGAGCTCGCGGCCGCTGCGCGAGTCATCAACCAGCGATTGGTGGATCGGACTTTGACCGCCCGCATTGCCGGCAACCTGCCACTGGCCGACGCAGCCGGAGCCCACCGGCGCGTCGAGCAGGGCCAGATCTCTGGCGCCCGGCTGATACTGCACCCCCCGCGACCGTGACCGAGGCGACCGCACGCGTCAAAAGGTCAAGTAAGCCCAGCTAGGAGTGCGCTCGGCTGCTGGCGTCCGCGCAGACGGGACCGTCGTTCAGCCGAGGTCCGCGGCGGGTCCAGGCACGGACGTCACGACGGGAGCATCTCTTGCCGCTGCAGGATCTGGCGGATGCGTTCGACGTTTTCACCGTCGAGGGCCGTCATAGGGCTGCTCATCGTGTTGGCGGCGATCAGGCCCATGAGCTGCAGAGCGGTCTTGAAGGCGCCGACGCCTGCCGCTGGTCCGGTCTTGCCGACCGGCGCGAAGACGATCTCGAAGAGGGCGGCGATGCGATCCTGCTCGCTGCGCATGGCCTGCCAGTCACCTCGCCGATATGCCTCGTACAGGCGCACGTACCCCGCCGGATCGACGTTGCCCAAGCCGGGCACACAGCCGTCGGCCCCGGCCAGAAACGCGCCGTCCACGACCACCTCGTGGCCGGTGAAGACCGCTAACGGGTTGCCGTTCGCTTGATTCATCGCCACGAGGCGACGGAAGGACACATCATCACCGGAGGAGTCCTTGACTCCGGTGATGATGTGTTCGGTTCCTAGACGCACGAGCAGGTCGGGGGCGAGCTTGGTGTGGACGCACACCGGGATGTCATAGGCGAACAGCGCCAATGCCGTACTGTCGCGCAGGGCCCGGAAGTGGTGCTCCACCTCCTGGGGTCCGGTGATCGCGTAGAAGGGGGCTGTTGCGACCAGGGCATCCACCCCGGCCTCTTCCGCCCGACGGATGTGCTCGACGACCCGGCGGGTCTGCATGTCGATGACGCCGGCGAAGATCGGCACCCTTCCCGCGACGATCTCTACGACCGAGGTGAGGATCTCCTCGCGCATGGCGTCCTCGAAGAAGGCGACCTCGCCGGTCGATCCCAACGCGAAGACGCCGTGCACGCCGGCATCGATCATCCGCTCGATCACTGCGCGCAGCGAGCCGGTGTCCAGCGCGCCTGTTGGCGTCAGTGGCGTGATCAGTGGGGGTATCACGCCACCGAAAGCACCGGCTGACTTCTCATTCTGCGACGGTGCTGGCTGCGATGACATGGTCATCGATGACTCCCTTCGCCGGGTGGCTCGGACCACGGCCGATCCGTTGGCCGCGAGCATAGCTCGTGGGGGGCTCTGCTTCTCGGTAACAATCGCGCAGTTTCCTTGCGAGAGGTGGGCGCTGGACCCTGTGCGCGGCGCGGCTCGGTGCTACTGTCCGCGAAACGCGCAACGCAGCCCATTGCTGGGCGTCACGCTTGGAGCAGAGGAGGCATCGGTGGTCCAATTCGGGGCACTCAACTGGGCGGTCATCGTCGTCTATCTGCTGGCGGTGCTGGGCGTCGGCATCTACTTCACTCGCCGCGCGAGCGCCAGCACGGATTCCTTCTTCCGTGCCGGCGGGCGGATCCCGGCCTGGGCCGCTGGCTTTAGCATCTACGCGACCACGCTGAGCGCGATCACCTACATGTCCACCCCGGAGCAGGCCTTCTTGACCGACTGGTCGTACTCCGTCGGCAACCTATCGATCTTCGCCATCGTTCCGCTGCTCATCTACTTCTACATCCCGTTCTTCCGCAAGCTCAATGTCACGACCGCCTACGAGTACCTCGAAGCGCGATTCGGACCGAGCATCCGGGTGGTCGGCTCCGCTCTCTTCATCTTGTTCCATATCGGCCGGACCGCCATCGTCGTCTACCTGCCGACGTTGGCCATCACGTCCGTGACCGACATCAATCCGCTTCTCATCGCCTTGATCGTCGGTGCCCTGTGTGTGGTGTACACGCTGCTGGGCGGCATCGAGGGAGTTATCTGGAGCGATGTCATCCAGGGGATCATCCTGCTTGCCGGCGCCGCGCTCATCCTCGTCTTCGGCATCGCAAGCATTACCGGAGGTATGGGCACGGTCATTCAAGACGCCGTCGCGGACGACAAATTCATCACCGCGAAGAGCTGGTCCGGCTCGGGCACCGCAGGCGCCGCGATCTGGCTGATCTTCCTCGGCAACGTCTTCAATAGCCTGTACCAGTACACCGGAAGCCAGGACGTCGTCCAGCGCTACCAGACCACGGCGTCCCTGAAGGACACTGCCCGATCGTTGGTCATCAACGGTTTCCTCGCGCTGGTGACGATCCCGCTCTTCTACGGCATGGGCACGGTCCTGTACTCCTACTACAAGCACGATGGCGTCCTGCCCGAGGGCTTCAACACCTCGGCCATAGTGCCGTACTTCGTCGTCACCGCGCTGCCGGCAGGGGTGGCGGGCGTTATCATCGCAGCTATCTTTGCGGCCGCGCAGTCGACTGTGTCGTCCTCGCTCAACAGCATCTCCGCCTGCATCGCCATCGACTTCAGGGACCGGTTCTCGTCGGGGCCGAAGAGCTCGGTGCTGTTCTCACGGATCGTCATCCTCGTCGCCGGGGCCCTGGGAGTCGGCGTCTCGATATACCTGTTGGCCACGAATCAAGACGAGACCTGGAACCTCTTCCTCGCCGTCATGGGCCTTTTCGGTGTACCT
>JAUNUZ010000001.1:8608-20589 GCA_030537915.1 Micrococcales bacterium | reverse complement strand
TTCGCCCTGGGCATCTTCACCCGGCGAGCTTCCACGGTCGGGGTGGCCATTGGGCTCGTCGGGGCCACCGTCATCGCCGGCGTGATGCGCTTCAACGGCAGCAACCCGTTCGCCGTCTCCAGCGTCGCCTTTATTGCGACGTTGGTGCTCGGTTATCTCGTGAGCCTCATCGTCCCGGCCTCCAGTCGCAACATCGTCGGGCTGACGATCCACACGAAGTCGCAGGACTACACCGGGGCCACCGCGCTGAGCCCCAGTGCAGACGACCCGGTCGGGTGATCCAGTACACGTCCTCCAGCGGGATCAACAGCGCGGCTGCATTGACGATCATGCGCGGCAGATAGCGCAGCGGTCGCCGATCGGCTAGACAAGGGGTGTGCTCCACGACCCGAGCGACCACTGCGTCCATGTTCGGGGAGCCAGCGAACACAACCTGAAGAACATCGACGTCGACCTGCCACGTGACGCGATGGTCGCCTTCACCGGTGTCTCCGGCTCCGGCAAGTCCTCGCTGGCCTTTGGCACGCTCTACGCCGAGGCGCAGCGTCGCTACTTCGAGTCGGTGGCGCCCTACGCCCGTCGGCTGCTGCAACAGGTGGGTGCCCCACACGTGCAGGAGATCACTGGGCTGCCGCCGGCCGTGGCGTTGCAGCAGCGGCGCGGTGCGCCGAGTTCCCGCTCGAGCGTGGGCACGCTGACCACGCTGTCCAACCTGGTGCGGATGCTCTACTCGCGTGCCGGCACCTACCCGGACGGTGCGTCGCGGCTGGAGGCGGAGGCGTTCTCGCCGAATACCGTGGCTGGCGCCTGCCCGCGATGCCACGGGCTGGGAGAGGAGCATGACGTCAGCGAGGAGCTGATGGTGCCGGACACCTCGCTGAGCATCCGCGAGGGCGCGATCGCTGCGTGGCCGGGCGCGTGGCAAGGCGCCAACCTGCGCAGCATCGTGTCCGGCCTGGGCCTGGACGTCGATGCGCCCTGGAGCTCGCTGGCGGCGAAAGACCGCGACTGGCTACTGTTCACCGACGCCCAGCCCAAGGTGCTGATCAAGCCCGAGCCCGACCGCATCGACCACGGCTACTACGGGCTCTTCTGGAGCGCCCGCGCGCATGTCCACCACGTCCTGGCCACCTCCAAGAGCCAGATGATGCGCGACAAGGCGATGCGCTTCGTCCGCAGCGTCGAGTGCCCGGCCTGCCAGGGCACCGGGCTGGGGGCGGACTCGCGGGCGGTCACCTTCGGGGGCCTGAGCATCGCGCAGACCAACGCCTTGTCGTTCACCGAGTTGGCAACACGGCTGGGTCCGGTGGCCCAGCTCACCGAGGTGGGCGCAGCGACGTCCACGGCCGACTCCGGGGAGGCGACCGAAGTGGCGGTGCGCATCTGCACCGACCTCGTGGCTCGGGTCCAGGTGCTGCTCGACCTAGGGCTGGGCTACCTGGCGCTGGGGCGCAGCTCCACGACACTTTCGCCCGGCGAGGCGCAGCGCTTGCGCATCGCCACGCAGCTGCGTTCGGGGCTGTTCGGGGTCGTCTATGTTCTCGACGAGCCGTCCGCGGGGTTGCACCCGGCCGATGCCGAGCCACTGCTCGACGTGCTCGACGCGCTCAAGCGCTCGGGCAACTCGCTGTTCGTCGTCGAGCACGATCTCGACATCGTGCGTCGAGCCGACTGGGTCGTCGATATCGGGCCGGGAGCCGGCGAGTACGGGGGTCACGTGCTCTACTCCGGGCCGGTCGCAGGCCTTGAGCACATCGAGAGCTCGATCACCGCGAAGCACCTCTTCGGGCGCGCGGAGCCGCCTTCGCGACCCCAGCGCACGCCCCACGGTTGGCTGCACCTGCACGGGGTCAGCCGGCACAACCTCAAGCATCTCAGCGTCGATGTGCCGCTATGCGTGCTGACGACCGTGACCGGGGTATCGGGCTCCGGCAAGTCGACGCTGGTCACCCAGGTGCTCGCCGAGCTGGTGCGACGTCACCTTGCCCAGGCCCTGGACGACTCGCAGGACAGCGAGCTCGAGATCGACGTCGACGACGTCACCGGTCTGGAGTCCTTCGACCGGCTCGTGCGCGTCGACCAGCGCCCCATCGGACGCACTCCCCGCTCCAACCTGGCCACCTACACGGGCCTCTTCGACGCGGTGCGCAAGGTGTACGCGGCTACCTCCGAGGCCCGTGAGCGCGGCTACGGCGCCAGCCGCTTCTCCTTCAACGTCGCGCAGGGGCGCTGCGAGACCTGCCAGGGGGAGGGCTTCGTCTCGGTGGAGTTGCTCTTCCTGCCCGGCACGTATGCACCCTGCCCGACCTGCCACGGAGCGCGCTACAACGCGCAAACCCTCGAGATCGACTACCGCGGCAAGAATATAGCCGACGTGCTGGCCCTCTCCGTTGACGAGGCTGCCGACTTCCTGGCCGACGTGCCAGCCGCCGCTCGCAGCCTGACCACGCTGCGCGAGGTCGGCCTGGGCTACCTGCGCCTGGGGCAACCCGCGACCGAGCTCAGCGGTGGGGAGGCCCAGCGGATCAAGCTGGCAACCGAGCTGCAGCGGGCCCGCCGGGGGCACGCGCTGTACCTGCTCGACGAGCCGACGGCAGGGCTACACCCCGCTGATATCGCTCTGCTGCTGCGCCAGCTGCACCGGTTGGTGGACGCGGGCAACACCGTGGTGCTGGTCGAGCACGATCTCGACACGATCGCCGGCGCCGACTGGGTCATCGACCTGGGCCCAGGCGGTGGGGACGAGGGTGGTCGCGTGGTGGCCACGGGGACTCCCCAAGAGGTAGCCCGGGCCGAGGGCAGCGCCACGGCGCCGTACCTGGCCGCGCGGCTCTCGGTCCACGGGACCGACCGGTAGCCGGCGCGGCTCGCAAGGGGAGCGCGGAGGCGCCGGATCGACCAGCAGTTCCCTCGGCAGGGCGGTGGAGAGGAGCCCGTCACCCTCCCGCGCGAGGCAGGCTGGTGTAGTAGCCGCTGAGCGCTGGGTAGTAGTCGCGCTCGAAGTCGATCAACCCCGGATCGGCTCCCGTCTGCGCGGCGACCAGCCGGTCGAGGTAGTACTCCCAGCCGGGCCCGATGCTCGCCAGGCCGGCCGGATCATCGATCACCTGCGTGAGCTCCAGCGTCGTGACGCCACCTGACTCGGTGAGTTCCAGACCCAAGTCCCACGCCGCCTCGCCATCTCCTGTGTGGATCGTCAACCGGTGCGGAGGTTCGCACGCCCGAATCTCGAAAGTCACTTCCGGTACGTCCTCGCCTTCGGCGTTCATCCGGACCTGCACCGATCCTGATGCGGGATCCCCGGACCAGGTCCCGAACCACCGGACCAATCGGTCGGATTCAGTGACCGCCTCCCAGACGTCGCTGATCGGTGCCTGGAAGGTCCGGGTGAGGGCGACGAGGTCTACAGCGCCTCGGGTCTCGTAGCGCCCGGTTGCCTTGGCAGTCATGCGAAGCCCTCCTGGTCGACCAGCTGGGCTGGTCCTGCGACGAACTCGCGCGGTGGATCCCGCGGACAGGATCCGCCGGAACGTGTAAAACATCCAACCCCATGGAGGCTAACTGGTGTGTTGCCACGACGAAATGAGAGGTGTGCCGGTGATTCGGGAAGGCGGATGCAGACGCCATTGGATCCACAGTCCCGACTTTGGCGTGATGGACTCAGCTGCTGCCGCCGGCTTGCGGTAAAGGCACGTGCTCGTCAGCTGCGGGAGAGCACGTGGCCGCTGAGGAGGATGACGAATTCCTGATCGTCGGTAAGCACGTTGAGGTAGCCGGAGTCGACGCTCAGGACGTATCCGATAATGGTGCCTTCGGTGGTCTGGATCTGTTCGCGGGGAACCCACGGTGTCTGGATGAGCGCCGCGACGAGCAGCACCGCCCCGCCGGCCACCCAGACGGCACGCACCATCACCGCCATCGCCGCGCGGCGTAGGCGGTGCAGCGGGGGTAGGCGGCGGATCAGCGCGAAGGCCCCCAGCGCGGCGAAGGCCGTCAACGGTAACCACCAGCTGTGGAAGCTCACCGTCAACGCGACCAGCGTGACCACGCCCAAGGCGGTGGACAGCACCACGACCGGGCTGCGGCCACGCGGCCCCCACAGGAAGGCAGCCAGCAGCAGCGGAAGCACGCAGACGAGCAGCACCGCCACCAACAGGTGCCCGGCCATCAGCGACCCGAACAACAGCGACAGCCCGTCGTCCAGGCCGATCGTCGTGCTCACCGCGAACGCCGTATTCCATTTGTACCCGGACACCGCGAAAATCCGAAGGATGAGGAAGGTGAACGCCCACGCGGCCGCAGGTGCGACAGCACTGGCGTGACGACCCGAACTCTGATCTGGCTCCGATGATGCGGCGGTCGTCTGGGAGTCATCGGCCGTCATGGGTCGGTGGGGGCGTAGGGGCCGTAGGCCCTGTCGGCCCATCCCCCTTCCCATTCGCGCGATAGGTCAACACTCGAGGGCTCACCCACACCAGCTCGCAGCGCCACACGCAGTTTAGTGCTCGGGCCCGGCGCAGCCGTGAATGAGTCTGCTGAGCTCAGGCACTCTGCGGGCTAGATTGCGATGGCGCCGGTCACCCACAGGTACAGGGCGAGGATTCCGACGACGACGAGGACCCCGGCTAGCGCCTTCTCGCCAGTGTTAGCGAAAGTCTGCTCTCCGTGCTCGCGCCGCGCCCACGCGTGGACGATGAGTCCCGGCGCGTACAGCAGGGCAGAGACCAGCAGGTAGCTGGGCCCGGCGGCGTACAGCAGCCACACCCCATAGATGGTGGCGACCGAGCCGAGCACCAGGTCCTTGCGTCGGCTGCGCCCATTCTGCTCGTAGGACCGGCCAGTCGCCGCTAGATAGGCGGCATACAGCGCCGAGAGCAGGTACGGGACCAGGATCAGCGATGACGACAGCGAAATCAGCGCGAGATACACGCCCTCGCCCATCAGCGCGGTGAGCACGAGCGTCACCTGCATGCACGCCGACGTCAGCCACAACGCGGCCGACGGCGAGCCGTGCCGGTTCAGCACTCCGAAGACCTTGGGCATCGTGCCGTCCTCACCCGCGATCTGCATGATTTCCACCGGGATCATGAGCCACGCGAGGAGCGCGCCGACCAGTGAGATGATGAGGCCGATCGAGACGATCAGCGTCCCGGGCCGACCGATGACGGACTCGAGCACACCCGCCATGGACGGGTCGGACAGCCCCGCCACCTCAGCGCGCTGCATCACCCCGAGCGAGAGCAGGTTCACCAGCATCAGTAGCGCGAGAACGGCGACGAATCCGAGGACGGTTGCCTTCCCGACATCGTTGCGCCGTTTCGCTCGGGCGGAGTAGACGGAGGCGCCTTCGATACCGATGAAGACCCAGACCGTGACGAGCATCATGCCCTTGGTCTGAGAGAAAATCGACCCCAGCGCGCCTTCCGTGCCCCAAAAATCGGTGACGAACAGGTCGTACTTGAATCCGAAGAACGTGAGCACGATGAACAGGACGATAGGGACGAGTTTCGCGATCGTCGCGATCGTGTTGACCACCGCAGCCTGCCGCACGCCGCGCAGCACGAGCGTGTGCAGCAGCCAAAGCAGGACAGAAGCCGCGATGATCGATGGCCACGTCGTACCGGACCCGAAGGCGCCGAACCACAGGCTCAATGTTCCGAACAGCAG
This sequence comes from Micrococcales bacterium, assembly GCA_030537915.1. Taxonomy (GTDB): domain Bacteria; phylum Actinomycetota; class Actinomycetes; order Actinomycetales; family Dermatophilaceae; genus Kineosphaera. Next base: position 14,922 of record JAUNUZ010000001.1, on the reverse strand, counting down.
CACGAAGTAGGCGATGTTTCCCACCCACGCGGAGAACCAGTAGCCCCATGCGGACAAGAACCCGACGAGACGCCCGAGCAGGGCGCGTGCGTACGCGTACACGCCGGCGTCCAGGTCCGGGCGGCGGCGGGAGAGGGTCTGGAAACAGAGCGCGAGAGAGCACATGCCGACGGCGGTGATGGTCCAGCCGATGATGGCCGGTCCCGCCGCCGTCGTCACCGCGATGTTCTGGGGGAGGTTGAAGATCCCGCCCGCCACCATCGATCCGACGACGAGGGCGAACAGAGGCAGGAAGGTGAGGGTGCCCCGTGACGGGGGAGAGCCCGAGCGGGCCGGGTCGGCCGAGGCGTCTAAGGAGGGCTCAGTGGGCCCCGGCGCACTTTCGGATGGCGGTGTCACTGCTGGCTCCTTAGCGCTGAGGGCCAGCCCGTGATCGGCGCTACCCCGAACTTTACGCCGGAGCAGGATCGGCCGGTCAACCCTTTGGTCTTGTGAACGGGTGAGTCATTCGGTAGAGGTTGATGTCATAGCCCCACCCGAACGTTTCGGCGTGAAGAGCCGCCGGTCATCCGGGTTCCACCATCGCGACTTGAATCGGGACCACGTCGGACGCCGCAGGTCGTAGGGCATCCCGGCCAGTCGACCCTGTCCATCGTCGACGCCGGCGTCTGATGTATCTCGCTTCGCCATTCACCCACCCTAGAACCGATCTGCGGAAACGGCACCGGAACGGCCGCAGGCCCCCGACGCGCGCGGTTCACCGATCCCGCAGCCTCCCGGCTGCCCTGGCCGCGACCTCCAGCGGCGCCCCGCACCTACGGTGTGACGAAGTGGCGGGCGTAGCGGCGCTGCCAGGGAGTCTCGACGGCTCGGGAGTCGTAGTGGCCCCGGATGTAGGCGACCGCTTCGGCAGCCGGCACTCCGTCCAGGACCGCCAAGCAAGCCAATGCCGTGCCCGTGCGGCCGCGACCCCCGGCACACGCGATCTCCACCCGCTCCTGCGCGGCTCGGCGCCAAGCCTCCGTCAGCGCGTTCCGGGCATCACGGCGGTTCGTGGGAAGGCCGAAATCCGGCCAGCGGATCCACCGCGACTCCCACGACACCGCCTCGGGCCGCTTGCTGAGCAGGTGAACCGCAAACTCAGGCAGAAGTCCGTCCGGCAACGGTAGACGCAGCCCTCGGCCGCGAACGAGTCGACCGGAGGGCAGGGAGAAAACCCCGGGAGTCCCCAGATCCCACCCGCTCACGCTTTGCAACCTGCCGCTGACGTCGCGCGGGCGATCAGCCTAGAGCGCCTGCAACTCCTCGACGGTGAGGTCGCCGAAGCCGAGGGTTTCCAGCGTGCGCGCCTGCTCACCCCTGAAATCCCGTGCGAGCACGACGGACGCGAGCGCGATGACGGAATCCATCACCGGGGTCGCGACACCGATGCGCTGGGCGAGATCGGTGAGGAACACCAGGCCGTAGCCGACGTCCTCGGTGAGATAACGGTGGTCGAGCAGGGTCTGTGCGCCAATCCCGCGAAACCCGGGTGCCTTGGAGTACCCGGTGGAGTAGTTCTCTTCGGTCATATACCCCTGGTGCACGCCGAGCGCGGGCTCGGAGAGCGCAGCGACCCCGAGCGTCTCGGCGATGGCGAGTCGCTCGCGGTCGACGGCCTCGATGAGTCGCCCGACGCCCTCGGTGACACCTTCCTCGTAGAAGAGGAAGTCGCCGCCGCGGTCGATCGCACCTGCGTTGAGCAGACTCACCGCCGGGTGGATGACCGGGTTGCCGTTCTGCAGAGTTGTCTGCAACACATTGTTCGCGCGTTCCAGCGGCCACACGTCCTCGACCATGGCGAACAGCCGATCGGTCCCGCTCTGGGGCGTGGCAGCCAGGAATGTTCCGCTGATGAGCCGGTGGAAGATGCGGATAGTGCCGGGCGCCACGATGCGCACCGCGTACGGCAGCGTGCTCGTCTCGCCGACGATCACGTCGTCCTGTGAGCCCAGGCCGGCTTCTTTGATGAACGTCAGCGCACCGGCGCACGAGGCAGGACACACGAGCACCGCCATGCCGGGCCGCAGGTGCTCACGACACGCCTGGGCCATCGGCGGCGTCGCGAACGCGGGACCGACGATCAGCACGAGGTCGGCCCCGTCCATGGCGGCGGCGATGTCGTGGCCGCTGTAGGCGATCGGTGAGAACCCCTCCAACGCTCCGGTCGATGTGATGCCGCCCGCCTCTGCCACTGCCGCTATCTGGGCAGGAAATTCGGGCAGGTCGAAGAGCGCCACCTCACGCCCGTGTTGCACCAACTCGTAAGCACAGGCCAACCCGCCATTGCCGGACCCCAGGACCGCAACCTTCATGAACCCTCCTCGTCGTGTGCCGCCCACAGTAGCTGCGGCGGCCTCAGCGCGGCGTGAAATGGCGTAGAGCTGCCCGAACGCCGCGCGAAACGGCGCAGTGCTTCCCGACGCCGCGCCGGCAGGCGTCGCTGCACGCCATCTCGGAGTCTCGCTCGGGAGGCACCGCTCGGGAGCCGGCCCGGGGCGCATCAGTGCAGGACAGCACCTACATCGGCGGTGACCTCGGCGGCGACGGCGGGGGCGCCGTAGAACCATCCCTGCGCCAGCTCGATCCCGAGCTCTTCGATTGCCCGGGCGTCATCGAGCGTCTCGACACCCTCGGCGATGAGCGAGCGGACGTTCAACCCGCGTGCCAAATTGATGACTCCCTGCAACGCGGCTACGTCGGAGGCCGACCAGCCTGGACCGACGAAGCTGCGGTCGATCTTCACTGCGTCGAACTGCAGCTGACGCAGTATCCCGATGCCGGCGAAGCCAGCCCCGAAATCGTCCAGGAAGATGCCGATCCCCGCCTCACGTAGGTCGCGGAGCCGGTTGTTGGCGAGTTCGTCACCGGGCATGAGCGCGGTCTCGGTGACTTCCAGTCGGAACCAGGACGGTGGCACTGCTGCCGCCTGCAGCTGCGTCAGCATCCGGTTCATGAAGCCCGGCGCCAAGATCTGCGCCGGAGTCACGTTCACCGATACCCACTCACGGGCCCCGGCGCCGCTTCGGCTGGCGTTGCGTGCAAGAACCAGGTCGCAGGCGTCCTGGATCACTCGGTGCAAGAGATCGTCCAGCAGCCCGTGCTCTTCAGCGACGGCGATGAAGACCTCCGGACTGATCACCCCGTACTCGGGGTGACGCCACCGTGCCAGCGCCTCCCATCCGCGGATCGGATAGGGAGCGATGGCCGAGACGATGGGCTGGAAGGCGGTGGCCAATTCATGGTTGCGGATCGCTGCTTCCAGGTCGTGCGTGAGGTGTCGTTTGAACTCATCGGCTGCGCGGACAGCGCCCTCGTAGACCACGCTCCTGGACTTGCCTTCGCGTTTGGCCTCGTAGAGCGCGATGTCTGCCTCGCGCAGGACCTGTTCGGCGGTGTGGTCTTGGGTGGGTTCGACTGTCGTTATGCCGATGGAGGGGGTGACGTTCAGCGTCGGACCGCGGGTCAGGCAGATCGGCTCGTCGAACAGTGCACGCAGGTCCTCGGCGCGGCGAACCACCGAGGCCGCGTGGGTGCCCTGGGCGCAGACGAGGAACTCATCACCGCCGAGTCGGGCAGTGAACAGCGCCCACGGCGTGTTGGCCTCCAACCGCGTTGCGACGGCTTTGAGCGCTTCGTCACCGACGCTGTGGCCCCAGGTGTCGTTGATCCGTTTGAACCCGTCCAGGTCCAGTAGGAGCACACCCAGCGTCCGCTCATCGGCGGCGGCCCGGCGCAGCGCCTCGGGCAGCTGCTCGGAGAGACGAGCCCGGTTACCGAGCCCGGTCAGTGGATCGCAACGTGCCTGCTGTGTGCTGCGCTCCTCCGCGTGCTCGGCCACGCGCAGTGCTGAGTCCAGCTTGGCGTACATCAACCCGATGGCCACGATGATCAGCAGAGCGCGCACCACAGTGTCGAACAGGCCGTGAGCGGGGTAGACGACGCAGGTCACGCTGGGCAGGAGGATGAACACCAGCGCGATCCCGCGTCGCCGGTGTACAGGCCGGTGCGGACCGATGCACGCACCCTGGTCCAGCATGGTCAGCGATGGATGTGACAGCCCGAGCGCAAACCCGGCGTAGGCGAACAAGTATCCGGCGCTCAAGGCGGGTACGAACAGACCCGGGTAGGCCAGCCACACCACCGTGTAGGAAGTGTCGATGATCAGCAGCACGATCACCGCCATGAGGAACCACGCCATCGCTGGGACTGCGGCGCCGATGCGGTAGATCAACTGCGCTGTCAGTGTCGCCAGCACGACGTCCACTGCGGGATACAACGCGAGCATGACTGTGTCCAGCGACCAACTGCGGTGCGCCAGACTCGGGGCCACGGCCAGCGACCAGAAGATGAGGCTGACACCCGTGGCCACCATCAGACTGTCCAACCGCGTCTCGTACTTGTCCCGTGGCGCGTACTTGCGCGACAGCTGGCGCATCCAGACCGCCAGCAGGACATAACCCAGCAGCGAGCCCGCGTCGGCCAATCGGATGAAGGGGATCGAGTCGGCGTTCGGCGCTGATCGCATGGCCAGCGAGATCAGGAACGCCAAGGCAGCCGATCCAGGCAGTAGCACCGTCCCGCGGGAGGTGATGCCACGCAGTCGCGGCCCTGCGACGATCCCCACCAAGCAGATCGCCGCCGTCGCCACGAAGACATACCGACCGACCTCTTCGGGCAGGCTGATGCTCAAGTAGCAACTGGCGCAGACCGCTAGGAGGACCAGCCCAGAAACCAGGAGACGCGCATCACCGCCGGGCCGTTGCCAAAAAGTTGATACCACGGCTCTCGCCCCCGTAACAGCGCGTCTCGAACCTCAGCGCGAACCCAGCGGACTGCAGTTCGTCCTGCAGCGCTCCGAACGGGGTGAAAGTGAACTCGCCCCTGGCCGCCAAGAAGCTTATGAGGGCGTCGATGATGACCACCGCATACAACCCGGGCCTCAGGAGGGCACGCCAGGCACCGCAGCGAAGGTGCTCGACGATGATCGGCAGACTGCCGCCGCGGTCACTGTGACAGATGACAATTTTTCCGCTCGGCGCCAGGACGCGAGAAACCTCACACCACAGAGCGCCGCGGTCGGCGATCGCATACAACACGTTGCACAGCACCAGGGTGTCCACCGACCCCGACGACAATGACCGCAGCCCGATCACGGCGTCAGCCTGCAGGAGCGCAATTCTTGCGTTCCGTCTGGCCTTTTCACAGGCCTGGCGCAGCATCGGCTCGGCGGGCTCGATCCCGACGATGCGGCTTTCAGATGCCTTCGACATTTCCATCAATAGGTTCCCGGTGCCGCACCCCAACTCGCAGATGACACCGCCGGGAGTGGTTTGGCTGTGTTTCGCAACCAACCGCAGCAAGTTTTGATAGGGCGCCACGTGCAACAACTCGTCGTAAACCAGCGCGTACTTGTTCCACAACGAGGACCGAAGAAATGCCCCAAGCGCGGACCGCTGGCGGGCATCGATTGGTAACGTGGGCATCTAGAGGCACTCCGGATCATCGCGCAGCGGCGACGGGTCGCGCGGTGGGCGATGATCGGGCACGGGCCCTAGGTCGGGCAGCCCGTCCCAGGCTGGGTTGTGCGGAAAGGCCTCGCCAAGACCCGCTCGGCCCCGTCGCTGCGCGAATGCAGAAATGACCGCGTGTGTGTCGCACGTGCGCATGGCCGCGGGCACGAGGTGCCCGCCCATGTACCATTGTTCGGCCCCGATGGGGTAGGTGATGGGGCCGAGCATGGCGTGCAGCAGGCTGCGCAGCGGCGGATCCACCAGCATCAGCCACATCAGTTGTTCGTGTCGCCGACCGTATTCCCAGATGGCCTGATACAGGGCCAGTGCCGTTCTCCGGGGGGCTCCGCGGTCCACCGCCAGGGCGCTGACCTCGGCAACGGCGGGCCCCAGGGCCGTGATGTAGCGCTCCTGCTCGGGCCAGATTCGGCAGTGCTCGAGTGCCGGCAACGTCAGCTGCGGGTCCCACAGGATGAGGCGGACGACCCCCACCAGAGAGTGGGTGTCGTCGCGAGCGACGAAGTACGCCGAGTTGCGCACCCAGGGGTCGACGTCGGGTGACATGACGCCATCGATGACCTGGTCAGGGGTGATGTAGCGGCGCTGGAGGTAGGCGACCGCTTGCAGCCTGCGAGCCTCGTGGATGACAGCGGGGTCGTGTGATTCTTCGACGGTGACAGCCGCTTCAGAGGTGTCGATCACGGGTGTGACCCGTCGCTGGGTGGAACTGGTCATGCTGGCAGCGTGCTTGCTCCCGGCGGA
>JAUNUZ010000001.1:3724-8588 GCA_030537915.1 Micrococcales bacterium | reverse complement strand
CCCTGCGCCCACTCGCAGCCGCGGCTCCGCGCCAACTCCAGATGCGCAGGGGTCTCGATGCCGGTCACCAGTATCGGTAGATCCCGGTCGTGCAGGGCCTCACACAGCTCATCGAACCGGCCCTGAGTCGACGCCGTGTCCAGCGGGTCCGCTGCCAGTAGGTGCGGGCTGAACTTGGCGATGTCGACGCAGCTCCAAAAACCCGCGTCCAGTGCGCGCTCGGTCACGCCGTCGATCCCATCGATGCAGAACGTGAAACCCCTGGTGCGCAGATTGTGAATCCTGGTCCTGACATCGGCGTCCAACGCCAGCGTGCTCAACGTGGTGGCGTGGATGTCAAAGAGGACTCTGTCGAGGGGAATATCAAGCACAGACAGATGCTCGGTCAAACCGTTGATGAAAACCGGATCCAGGAGCGAGGGCACGGAGATGTTGACCGCGAGGATCCTTTCGGAGACCCGGTGGCTACTACGCCAATCAGCCAACTGGGTCGTGGCCGATCGTGCCACCCAACCATCGAGTCGTAACAGCTGCTCTGCGTCCAGGAACGGCAGCAACCCCGACGGGGGCGAGAAGGACGAAGATCCATCGATCCGTTGCCGTAGCAACGCCTCGTGTCCCTGCAATCTGCCGGTACTCAAATTGTAGAAGGGCTGATAGAACAGATACAAGCCGTGCTGGCCCGACCCAAGGGCAGACAGGGGCCCGTCGACTGTGGACTGCTGCATGGTCGTGACAACTCCCGCGGTACAGAGGATGGCTTGGGATTCCTATCGTCTAGCGCGCACCAGTCCTGAGGAGTAACCAGGCACGATCTTGCGACCCCACGACGGGCACGAGCAGAGCCGGGGGCGGAACGCCCTTGGCCGGGTACAAACCGCAGCGTTCGTCGACAAGAGGGCGGGGCGCACGTACGGTCGGCATAGCGGGTGTTGCGCAACCGAGGCCGAGCGCGGCCAGTGATGCCAGTGCCGCGCCTACCGAACGGGGTGCGACTGCGATGGTCGAGGTAGTGCCACCCGGTCCACGAGCCGCAGAACCGCCCGGGCGTGTGGCAGTGTCCTCTTCCGTTCCGAGCCGGGCCGGATGATCGGCGGGGTCTGCCTGCCGCTGGTGATCACCATCGCAGGATCACCGTCGGCGCCCGCAGTCATGCTGTGCCCTGGTCTCGGGATGGCGGCGTCGTCGTGGCGCCGCGTCGAGCGGGACCTGGCCGCCGACCACGCCGTCGTCACCTACGACCGCCCGGGGCTGGGACGGCAGCGACACCGCAGGCCGCTCCACCCGCCGACCCTCGACGGCGAGATGGCTCGGCTCGGCCTGGCGCTTCGCGCCGTCGATGCGGTAGCGGGACACGCGCCTGCCGAGCACGTCGTGCCAGCGGTGCTGGTAGCGCACTCGATGGCGGCGTTCTGGGTCGAAGCGTGGGCCCGGATCTATCCGGAGACCGTGCGCGGTCTCGTCTTCGTCGACGCCAGCATCGAGGAAACGCCCGCGCCGAGGTCAGGGGTGTGGACCTCGTTACGGGCTGGAGTCGGTGCCCTGGCCGCCGTGATGCCCGGCCCCATGCGGACCGGCGGTGCAGCACTACTTGAGGACGCTGCCTATCACGGCATGGCAGCCGACCTCGAGGTCATCCGCGGAAACCACCCGCTGCCGTGCGTGCCGATCGTCCTCCTCGCGGCGACCGTGACCGGCGCGACCCGCTGGGAGCGGCGCCGGTTGGGTAGGCAGAAGGCCTGGGCCCGACGACTCGAAACTGAACAACTGGGGCGGGGATCGCAGGTGAGATACGAGGTCGTCCGGCGCAGCGGTCACCGCGTCATGCGAGATGCTCCCGAGCGGATCTGCAGCGCGGTCCGGAGTTTAACGACCGACAGATGAGACGTGAGTTTCAAATAGTGAGAATGCGATGTTCGCGATACGGGATAGGCGTCCACTTGCTGGTCACCGGGCGCATGATTCGAGGGTGAGCATCACCGACACGACATCGCGCGCCGTCTCGGCGGTCGACGTCGAGGCAGCCTTCGTCCGCCTGCGATCCTTCGTCCGCGAGTCCCCCCTGATGCGCAGTGAGCGCTTGTCGCGCCGCACCGGTGCGAATGTCTGGGTCAAGCGCGAGGATTTGCAGCCCGTCCGCTCCTACAAGTTGCGCGGCGCCTACAACCTCATCGCGCAGCTTGACGCCAGCGAGCGCGAACGCGGCGTGGTCTGCGCGAGCGCGGGCAATCACGCCCAGGGGTTCGCTTTCGCCTGCGCGAGCTTCGGCATCAAGGGCCGGATCTACGTCCCCCGCACGACGCCGCGCCAGAAGCGCGATCGGATCGCGGCGCTCGGCCAGGGCTCGGTCGAGATCATCGTCGCGGGGGAGGCCTACGACGACGCCGCGACCGCGGCACAGGCCGACGCGCTGCAGACCGGCGCGGTGCCGGTGCCCGCCTTCGACCACCCCGACACGATCGCGGGACAGGGCACTATGGCCGTCGAGATCGTCGAACAGCTGGGGCACGCACCCGACCTCCTCGTCATCCCCGTGGGCGGCGGCGGAATGCTCGCCGGATGCGTCACCTGGATGCATGCGCGCCACCCGAAGACACACATCGTCGGCGCCGAACCGCTCGGCGCAGCGTGTATGGCCGCGGCCCTGCAGGACGGTCAGCCGCTGGAACTGGACGACATCGAGACCTTCGTCGATGGTGCCGCGGTGCGCCGGGCCGGGGACATCACCTACCCGATCGTGCGAGACGCTGGGGTGGAGCTGGTCGTCGTCGATGAGGGGCGGATCTGCACCGAGATGCTCGACCTCTACCAGGTCGACGGCATCATCGCCGAACCGGCCGGCGCCCTGGCCTCGGCGGCGCTCCTGGACCAGATCGAGATCATTCCCGGTCAGGATGTGGTCGTCGTGCTCTCGGGCGGCAACAACGACGTCTCTCGCTACGCCGAGATCGTCGAGCGCTCGCTGGTCAACGAGGGGCGCAAGCACTACTTCCTCGTCAACTTCCCGCAGGAGCCGGGGGCGCTGCGCCGCTTCCTCGGCGAGGTGCTCGGTCCGGATGACGACATCGCGCTCTTCGAGTACGTGAAGCGCTCGAATCGAGAGACCGGCCCCGCCCTTGTCGGGATCGAGCTGGGTCGTCCCGAGGACCTCGAGGGTCTGCTGCGCCGTATGGAGGAGAGCCTCATGATCGTCGAGCGCATCCCGGCCGACTCGCCGTTCTACCGCTTCCTCGTCTAAGGCCTGCCTGCCGCTCGGGCGCCCCGCACGCGCAGGCGCCCGAGCCAGGGATCGATCAGCAACCGCGCCAGCGGGGTTCGCGCTTCTCCGCGAAGGCCCGCGCGCCCTCCAGCTGATCCTGTGAGGCGTAGAGCGTGCGCACCGCCGGATAGTCGCTGCGGGAGATCCTGCCCATCGCGTCCTCGAAGCGCGAGGCCTGCGACTCGCGCAGCAGCTCCTTGATGGCCGCGTAGACCAGTGGCGGGCCCTGGGCGAGTTTGTGGGCGACCGCGAAAACCTCGGCCTCCAACTCCTGCGGAGGTAACACCGCATTGAGCAGGCCCCAGCGCTGCGCCTCCTGCGCTTCCATCCAGCGGCCGGTCAGCAGCATCTCCATGGCGATGTGGTGGGGGATGCGCCGGGGGAGCCGCAGCGTCGCGGCATCGGCGAGCGTCCCGGCCGTGATCTCCGGGAGCGCGAACCTGGCGCGCGTCGAGGCATAGATGAGGTCGCACGATAGGGCCAGCTCGAAACCGCCGCCAACGGCCATGCCCTCGACGAGAGCCAGGATCGGCTTGTCGAGACCGGGGAGCATCTGGATCCCGCCGAAGCCGCCGACCCCGTAGTCGCCGTCGACGGCGTCACCTCCGGCCGCGGCCTTGAGGTCCCACCCTGCGCTGAAGAACTTCTGCCCGGCGGTCCGCAGGACCGCGACGCGCAGCTCGGGGTCGTCTCGAAAGGCCGCGAAAACCTCGCCCATACGTCGCGACGTCACCAGGTCGATGGCGTTCGCCGGCGGTCGGTCGAGCGTGACCTCAAGGACGCCGGCGTCGGTGCGCGTCCGCACGGGGTCTGGGAGCTCACGCTCGGGGGTTTCGCTGGCCGCGGCCGTGGGGTGCTCGGGCAGAGGGCTATCGGGCACGGGAGCCTCCTTGCTGCTGTGGTCGTGCGACCTGCGGGATAGGGGATGCGAGCTGGCCGAACTCCATCACGAGGGCGTCGGCCACCCATGCGCCGTGCGGCGTGATGAGGAGCGGGTTAATCTCGATGCTTCGCGAACCGTCGGTGGTCGCGGCGGCGACGGTCGCCTCGACCGCGTCCAGCACGGCCTCGAGATCCCCGGCGGGGGCCCCGCGATAGCCGGTGAGCAGCGGCGCGCACCGCAACCCCAACAGGGCCGTGCGGATCTGGTCGCGCTCGCTCGGCAACACCAGGCGGCACACATCAGCGTGCAGTTCGGTGCGCGTGCCACCCCAACCGAGGGTCAGCACCGGCCCGAACGTCGGGTCGAGGTCTACGCTGAGGAGAAGCTCCGCGACGGCGCCGTCGATGAGCTCCTCGATGAGCACGGTGTCGAACCGCCGCAGCAGATCCGTGGCCGCAGAAGCAACGTCCTGACGGGTCCGCAGTCCGAGGCGCACCCCGTCGAGGTCGGTCTTGTGTGCGGCCCCGACTCCTTTGACCGCCACTGCTGCGCGGCCCTGGTCCACCAGTTCGCCGAACACCTCGACGGCTTCGGCCACCGAGCAGGCGGCGCTGCCGACCGGGATGTGAGCTCCATAGCCGGCGAGAAGCCGCTTCGCCGTCGGCTCGTCGACCACCCGCGCGCCAAGCTGCTGGATCGACTCCGCCTTGGTCGACTCGGTC
>JAUNUZ010000001.1:0-3714 GCA_030537915.1 Micrococcales bacterium | reverse complement strand
GCTTGATCGCGGGTTTAGCCGTCAACAGGCGGGGCACGTCGACTGAACCCCGGCCCCAGACGGGCTCCGGCACAGCCCGCGTCCAGGCCGCGCCGATGTCCGCGGCGGCCTGCGCCGCGTCGATGGCAACCCGGACCGGGGCCAGCACCGGCAGCCCGCGCTCGATCCACGAGGCGGGCCGCGGGCCCCGCAGGTTCGAACCCATCGCGGCGACAAGAGCGCCGCGCGCGCCGGTCTCCTCCAGCGCGTCGCGGAAGGCCTGCACCGCGAGGAGCCAGTCGGTTGGGTCGCAACGATCCTCGCGGGGCATGTCTGAGAAGAGTAGGTGCAGGTCCCCGGGTCCACCTGTCATCGCGACGAAGGCCGCGCGCATCGCCGTGAGGTCACCCCAGACATAGGTGTGGTAATCGAGCGGATTGTCGAGCGTGACCCGTGGCCCGAGCGCCGCGGCCAGAGCGGCACGGTGCGTCGGCGAGAGTTCCTCGAAGCCGACCCGTCGCCCTACGCACGCATCGGCCACGAGCGCAGCCTCCCCACCGGAGGAGCTGAGCGATGTGAGTCGCGGCCCGGCCAACGGCCCGCCGCAGTGCAGGAGGGCCAGCGCCCCGAGCAGGGAATCGACGCTATCGACCTGGCCGAGGCCGCACCGCGCGAGGAAGCCGGCGCCGACCTCGGCGTCGGAGGCCATCGACGCCGAGTGACTCAGGACGACGCGTTGCGCCTGCTCGGAGCGTCCGAGGAGCAGCACGACGACTGGCGTGGACGTCGCGCGCGAGCTGCGGGCGAGCGCCTCGATGCCGATCAAGTCGTGCAGCGACTCGACAACCAGGCCCACCGCGCTGACGCGCGGCTGCGCCGTCAGCGCTTCGGCTAGCTGCCAGGGGCCGACGGCAGCCCCGTTGCCGACCGTGAGGACGTGGGCCAGCGGCAGGCCGATGTCCTGCATCGTCATGCTGATCGCCATGCTCGAGGACTGCGAGACCACAGCGACGCCGTGCCCACCCGCCGGCAACCGCTGGCCGCCGTGCTCGTCGGGCCAGATCGCGACCCCGTCGACGTAGTCGAGCAGGCCATAGCAGTTCGGTCCGAGGATCGGCATCCCGTCGGCGGCCTCGAGGAGCCGCTGCTGCAGCACCAGGCCTGCCGCCCCGGTCTCGGCGAAGCCGGAGCTGTAAACGACCGCGGACCCGCACCCCCTATCGCGCAGTTCTCCCAGGACCCCGGGGGCGAGCGCGGCCGGGACGGCGACGAAGGCCGCATCGGGGCTGCCGGGCAGGTCGGCGACGGACGTCAGGGCAGGCTCGGAGCCGACCTGGCCGGAGGGGTGCACGGCCCACGCCGGGCCGGCGAAGCCCAGCGCCCGGGTCTGGCGCAGCACGCGCGCCCCGAGGCGCGCGTCGCCGACGACGGCCAGGGACGTCGGGTTCAACAATCGCCGCAGATCGGGTGCCGACGCCTCAGCCACCGCGGGCCCGCAGCAGGGAGCGCGAGATGATGTGCCGTTGGATCTCCGAGGTGCCATCCCAGATCCGCTCGACGCGGGCGTCCCGCCAGATCCGCTCCAGCGGCAGCTCGTCCATGAGACCCATCCCGCCGTGGATCTGCAAAGCCGAGTCCGCCACCTTCGCCAGGGTCTCGGTCGCCGACAGCTTGGCCATCGCGATCGCGGTGTCGTCCTGCCTGCCGACATCGACGAGCGACGCGGCGCGCCAGGTCAACAGGCTCGCCGCCTCGATCGCCGTGGCCATGTCGGCGAGCTGGAACGAGACGCCCTGGTTGCGCCCGATCGAGGTCCCGAACTGGCGTCGGCTCACCGCGTGACCGACCGCGAGATCCAGCGCCCGCTGGGCCCGACCCAGGCACGTCGCGGCCACCTGGAGCCGCGTTGTCCCCAACCAGGTAGTCGCCACGGAAAAGCCCGCACCGACCTCACCGAGCACGGCGTCGGCGGGAACCCGGGCGCCGTCGAAGGCCAGCACGAAGTTGTCGTAGCCGCGATGCGACACGCTCCGGTAGCCGGGCAGCACCTCCAGCCCCGGGGTGTCGGTGTCCACCAGGAAGGCCGTGATCTGGGCCTGCCGCCGCCTCGTGCCGTCCCCAGCCGGCGAGGTCTCGTCCTCGCCGGTCGCAGCAAAGAGCACGATGTAGTCGGAATGGTCGACGTGGCTGATGAAGTGTTTAGTCCCCGTGATGACCCAGTCGGAGCCGTCCCGCACCGCCCGCGTGCGCATCCCGCGCAGGTCCGAGCCTGCCTCCGGTTCGGTCATCGCCAGGCACTCGACGCGGTCCCCGGCAACGGTCGGTAGCAGGTAGTCCTCGCGCTGTGCGCCCGCGCAGGCCAGCAGGATGGGGCTGGGTCGCGCGACGGCGAACATCTGCAGTGCGAAGCCGGTGTGCCCGAGCTCGCGCTCCATGAGCATCCATGTCAGGGTGTCGAGCCCGCCGCCGCCGATATCCTCGGGCATGTTCGCGGCGTAGAGACCCGCGCGGATGGCCTTGTTCCGCAGCTCTATTGCGACATCGAGGTCGAGCCGACCGGTTCGCTCGACCTCTTCCTCATGGGGCATGAGCTCCTTGCGGACGAAGGCACGAGTCGTCTCGACGACCGCGCGTTGCTCATCGTCCGGTTCGAAGTCCATAGATCTCCTCGTAGCCACCCGCTGCCGTGCGCCGACGCCGCTGCTGCGCACATCCAATCACACCGGCAGGAGATGATGGTTGACGATGACCACCGACGCGAGCCTGCCCCTGAAGACGCTGCCCAAGAACCCCTCGAGCGACCCGGACGAGGCGGTCGCGGCCTTCCTGGAGTGGACCGCGAGCCGGGGCCTGACCCTCTACCCACACCAGGAAGAGGCGCTCCTGGAGCTCGCGACCGGCGCCAATGTCGTGCTGGCGACCCCGACAGGCTCGGGCAAGTCGCTCGTCGCGCTCGCGGCGCACTTCGTGGCGCTCGGTGCCAAGCCCGGGTTGAAGACCTACTACACCGCCCCGATCAAGGCGCTGGTATCGGAGAAGTTCTTCAGCCTGTGTGAGGACTTCGGCGCGGATCGCGTCGGCATGCTCACCGGCGACGCGGCCGTCAATCCGAGCGCCCCGATCATCTGCTGCACGGCCGAGGTGCTCGCCAACATCGCTCTGCGCGAGGGCGGCGCGCTGCCGGTCAGTTGCGTGGTCATGGACGAGTTCCACTACTACAGCGAGCCCGACCGCGGCTGGGCCTGGCAGGTGCCGCTGCTCGAGCTGCCGCAGGCGCAGTTCCTCCTCATGAGCGCGACGCTCGGCGACATGGCTGCCTTCGTGGAGGATCTGACGCGCCGGACCGGCCGCTCCAGCGTGCACATCGCGGACGCGCCCCGCCCCGTGCCGCTGAGCTTCCACTACGCCCTCACCCCGCTGCACGAGACGCTGCAAGAGCTGCTCAGCACCCACCAGGCCCCGGTGTATGTCGTGCACTTCACCCAGGCGGCGGCCCTGGAGCGCGCGCAGTCGCTCATGAGCCTGCCGATCACTTCGCGCGCCGAGAAGGACGAGATCTCCGCGCGGATCGCGGGATTCCGCTTCAGTAAGGGTTTCGGCGTGACGCTTTCGCGCCTGGTCAAGCATGGGATCGGCGTCCATCACGCGGGGCTGCTGCCCAAATATCGCCGCCTTGTCGAGACCCTCGCGCAGGGCGGTCTACTCAAGGTCATCTGCGGGACCGACACGCTCGGC
>JAUNUZ010000296.1 GCA_030537915.1 Micrococcales bacterium | reverse complement strand
CCTGACCCTCGTCGAAAGGAGCACGCACCGTTACACCACCACCCGGGGCTTGACCGGCCGATCCGCTCGAGCCGGGCTTCGACCGTGCGCCAATCGAAGCTGTGACGCCAGCGCTCGACCAGCGGGCGCAGGCGGTCGGTGTCGAAACCGGGAACCGCTGCGCCGGTGGCCCGGTGCGGCCAGCGCACCCGATCCAACCTGCGGTGCAGGTCATCGATCGCGGCCTGGGAGATGGTGGGGCTGGCGGACAGGGCGCTGAGCTTGGGCACGGGACGTCCTTTCGTCGAGGTCACCTCAGCCTGGCCCGGCACACCGGGGCCGGGATTGAACGAAATGGCCCAACTCGAGCCGGCTCTGCGTCGGGCAACGCGGTGAAGGCCGGTCAGGGACGCGAATCGAACGGCGACAGCCCAGACGCCAGGATCCGTGCCGGCGATCTGCCTGCGAGGGCGGTGAACGCCCGTGTCATGTGCGCCTGATCGGCAAAGCCCGCCTCGGCCGCAGCCGACGCAAGGCTCCATCCGTCCTGCAGCAGCGCGTAGGCACTACGCGCCCGCTGGAGTTGCTCATGCTTCTTCGGAGCCAATCCCGTTGCACCCACGACGTGACGGTGCAGGCTTCGCTGGGACTGCGGTAGCACTTGCCCGGACAGCGCTGCCGCGACGCCCTCGTCCGCGGCGAGGATTCCCTGGCGGAACAGTGTCTCGACGAGACCTTCCAGCGCGTCGACGTCAGGGACCGGGAGTCGCACCCCGGCCAGCTCAAACCATCGCCCGTCGGTCGGCAGGTCACGCATCTCCCCGAGCAGACGTCGCTTGTCGAGCAGCCGGACGAAGGCGTGCGCAGCCAGCTCCACACCCCACCCACGTTCGCCTGCCACCAGGTGCAGCTCGCGAGGCTGCAGGCTGGGACCGATGAGCGTCGCCGACGGCCGGCCGTTGGCCGGCACCCCGAACGCGAACCCCCAGAACTCGTTGGCCGCATCGACATAGACCGCGTCCTGCTCGACCTGCGCCCACCACACCATCCCCACGTGCGGCGACCCGGATTCGCGGTAACTGTAGTCCCCCACAGTCGACGATTATCCATGCGAACCCCGGGCAACTATCGCGGCACCGCCAACCGGTCAGTGCCCTGTCCCGGACGACGTAACGACGACATACCTGCTCAGCGATCGCACCCGGTGTGTCACGGCGCGGCCGGGTGCGAGACGGCGGCGGCTCACCGCAGATAGCTGGCGCCGTTGAAGTCGAGCACCGCACCCGAGGCCCACAGCAGCAACGGGTCGGTGAGGGCGACGACCGCGGCGGCCACCTCCTGCACGGTCGCTACTCGACCGAACGGGCTCTGTGCTCGCACGGCGTCGCCCTCCGGCCCGTCAAGCACGGAGACCGCCATATCCGTGGCGATGAAGCCGGGGGCGATCGAGGCGACCCCGATCCCGTGCGGCGCGAGGGCGATGGCCATCGACTGGCCGAAGGCGTGCAGGGCGGCCTTGCTCGCACCGTAGGCGGGGACGTCCGGCTCGCCGCGGTAGGCACCCCGCGAGCCGACGTTGACGATTCGACCACCACCTGCGCCGTCGATCATGTGCCGCGCGACGAGGTAGGTGAGGTTGGCCGGACCGAGAAGGTTCGTCGACAAGGTGCGCTGCCAGCTCGTCACCCAGGCCTCGTAGTCGACCTCGGTCAGGCGGTGGTCCCCGCGCCGGGACCCATTCTGAGCCGCGCGGTCACCGGATGCGAGATCTTCGGGCGCGAGGAACATCGCTGCGTTGTTGACCAGGATGTCGACCCGACCGAGCGCGGCGATCGCCTCGGCGGCCAGCCGCTGGGTCTCCTGCGGATCGGCCAGGTCGGCCTTGACGAGCGAATGCCCGGTGCCGGGCAGCCCGGCGAGGACGGCTTCGGCCAGCTCGTCGGCCCCGCGGTAATGAACGACGACCCGGTCACCTCGGGCGGCGAAGGCCGCGGCCACCGCAGCTCCGACGCCGCGCGACGAGCCGGTGACGAGAACGCCACGATTCTGGACCTCGCTCATCGGCTCTGGCCTCTCGACAAGCGGCCCAACAGCCCAGGATTCGGATCGCGCGCCGGCTCGACGATGCCGTGCTCGGTGACGACCGCGCTGATGAGGTCGTGTGGCGTGACGTCGAAGGCGGGATTGAAGCCGCGCGCCCCGGGCGGCGCCATGCGGACGCCTCCGACGACGAGTACCTCTTCCTCCGAACGCTCCTCGATGACGATGTCGTCGCCGCTCGCGGTTGCCAGGTCAACGGTCGAGAACGGCGCGGCGACAACGAACGGGATACCCGCGCGCGCGCAGGCCAACGCCAGACCCACCGAACCGACCTTGTTGGCGGTGTCCCCGTTGGCCGCGATCCGGTCGGCGCCGATGATCGCGGCATCGGCCAGCCCGCGCAGGATCGTGCTCGCCGCGGCCCCGTCGGCCTGGACGACGTGCGGGATACCGTCCTGCGTGAGTTCCCAACTCGTCAACCGGGCTCCCTGCAGGAGCGGGCGGGTCTCGTCCACGTAGACGAGGCCCACGGCGCACCGGTCATGCAGCTCGTGGATGATCCCGTAGGCCGTGCCCCACGCCGTCGTCGCGAGCGCCCCGGTGTTGCAGTGCGTGACGATCCGCAGCTTCTGCGCACCGGCGCGTCGGCTCTTGGTGTGCTCCACCAGCCAGTCCGCACCGAGCCGGGACAGCTCCCGGTTGGCGGCGCCGTCTTCCTGGACCAGAGCCCTCGCCTCGGCCAGTACGGCCTCACGACCCCGTGACACGAGCGGCAGGACGCGCTGGACGCCCCAGGCAAGGTTCACCGCGGTCGGCCGCGCGTCGCGGATGCGTTCCACCTGCGCCGCGAGCCTTACGTCGCCCCAGCCCTCGCGGGCCCCCTGGTCCATGGCCACGACGACGCCGAGTGCCCCGGCAGCCCCGAGGGCAGGAGCCCCCCGCACCGCGAGCCGCTGGATCGCCTCGACCAGCGCGTCGACACTGCGGATGTCCAGGTAGCGCTCCTCCTGCGGCAGCGCCGTCTGGTCGATGAGCCGCAGGCACGGGCCGCTGGCGGTCCCGGTGGGCTCTGAAGACTCGGCATCGCGCCACTGCACTGCGAGGACCACGGCGTCACACTCCTGGGAGGTCGGGTCCACCGAGCGTAGGACCAGGCTCGTAGACACCGGCGAGTCGGCTGCTGGATACGGCGGGTGCGGGTGTGGGTTGGCGAGTGTGCGTATGTTGCCTGACACACGACGCACGGCACCGAACTGAGGAGACCTACATGGACCGGATGATCTGGATCATCCTCGCGATCCTCGTCCTGCTCGTGATCATCGGGGTCGTCATGTCCCGGTTACGCAAGCAGCGCGAGGCCTCACAACGCGCCGAGGCTGCTGAGCTGCGAACCCAGGCCGCCGAGCACGACCGGGAGGTCCGCGAGCGCGAGGCCGAGGCCGACGCCGTCGACGCCCAGGCGCGCAAGGCGCGGGCCGACGCCGACGAGCAGGCCGCTAACGCTAAGCGGCTCGAGGTCGAGGCTGAGCGGCGCGAAGAGCACCGCGCAGAGGCTCAAGAGGTCCGCGACGGGCAGCTTCGTCGCGCCGACGCGCTCGATCCCGACGTGCGCACCGACAGGGAGGGGCGCCGGTTCGACGACGACAGGCAGGGGCGCCGCCCCGACGACGACCAGAAAGTGGCTCGGCTCGATGACGAGTCGGCCCAGGACGACCCAAGCGTGCGCGAACACGTTGGCGATCAGCATCCGGCGAACGATGGCCGCGTCGATGCCG
>JAUNUZ010000295.1 GCA_030537915.1 Micrococcales bacterium | reverse complement strand
TATGTCGCCAAGGTCGAGTCCGCCGGTGGCATCGCTGTGGTCCTGCCACCGCGCGGGGACCTCACGGATCAACTGGCCGAGACGATCGTGGCTCGCCTCGACGGGCTCGTGGTCACGGGCGGCGCCGACGTGGAGTCCGCGACCTACGGGCAGGATCCGCACCCCAGGGCCCAGGAGTCGCGACCCGAGCGGGACCGCAGCGAGCTCGTGCTCGTGCGGGTGGCGCGCCGCCGCGGACTGCCGCTCCTCGGGATCTGCCGCGGCATGCAGATCATGGCGGTGGAGACGGGCGGGACCCTGGAGCAGCACGTCCCGGACCGGGTCGGGCATGACGAGCACTCACCCCGCCCGGGCGTCTTCGGGCGACACGGCGTCGATTTCGTGGGCGGTAGCCGGATTGCCGCGCTGCTCGGCGACCACGTCGAGGTGCACAGCTATCACCATCAGGCGGTCGCCACCCACCCCGGATATGTTGCGACCGGGCACGCCCAGGATGGAACGCTTGAGTCGTTCGAGGACCTCGACTCGGCTTTTTGCCTCGGCGTGCAGTGGCATCCCGAGCCCGGTGACGACGAGCGACTCTTCGTCGCGCTCGTCGCGGCGGCAACCCACCCTCGCCACGCGCAGGCGGGCCGCCAGAGCTGACGGGATGGGCTGTGCCGCTGGGCGGGTCGAGCCTTCCGGCAGGTCGTGATCCGCCTACCATGGCGCGAAGCGACCCGAGTCGCCCTATGACGTGCGACGAGACTGAAGAGGTAAGACGTGAGGACCGTGAACCACGGCGTGGCAGTGGGGGCGTTGGCCATCTGCCTAGCCCTCAGTGCGTGTTCGATTACTCCCGACGAGCGGGCTGACGCCAGCGGGACCGCCGCGGCGCCCGACGCGGGGGGGCAGTCCGTCGACACCGACCAGACGTCGACCCCCACCCCGACCCAGCGCGAGTTGCCGCGGGGCGGCAAGACGCTCTTCCCCACCTACCGGCTCGTCGGCTACTCGGGGATCATCGGCAGCGGGCCCGGTCTGGGACGCGCCGGCGTCGGCAATGTCGACGAACGCATGACGGAGCTCCTCGAGCGAGCCAAGCCCTATGCGGCGGACGGCCGCAAGATCATGCCCACTCTGGAATACATCGCGACGATGGTCCATCCGTGCAATGCCGCGCCCAAGTGCCGCACTCGTTCCACGGACGAGCGCATCCAGGAACATCTCGACGCGGTTCGCAAGGTGAACGGCATCCTGCTGCTGGCGATCCAGCCCGGGCGTTCGGATTTCCCGACCGAGGTCAAGGCCTACGAGAAGTTCCTCAAGGAGCCGGACGTGGGGGTGGCGCTCGACCCCGAGTGGCGGATGGGGCCGACGCAGGTCCCGATGAAGTCCTTCGGGTCGACAAGCGGCAAGGAGCTCAACGACACAGCCAAATACCTCTCGGGGCTCGTCCAGGCGAATCATCTGCCCGATAAGGTCATGCTTTATCACATGATCCGCATCAATTGGGTGCGTCAACCGCAAGACCTCAAGCCAGCGCCGGGCGTGACCCAGATCGTCAGCGTCGACGGCATCGGCTCCAAGGCGATGAAGACCGAGACGTGGAACGCGATCATGAAGGTCAAGCCCAAGCACGTGCACCCGGGCTTCAAGATGTTCTATAGCGAGGACACGGTCGGGGCGTGGAAGCTCATGACGCCGACCGAGGTCATGGCGCTCAAGCCGACCCCGGAGTACGTGCTCTACGAGTGAGTCCTGTGCCCCGACAGTCCGCCCCCGGCGGAGACTCCAGGGGCGGAAGGTCTCAAAGGTATTGGCCAGTGGGGCTGCCGGTGCCATCGGCTTGACCGGGCTGGCCGCCCATCGGCCCACCGGGCCCGGTCGGCATCCCCGGCATGCCCGGGGCCCCTGGTCCACCTCCGGGTAGGGCACGCCGCATCTGGGCGAGCTGCTGCTGAGCGGCCATCTGCTGCGCGAAGAGCGCGGCCTGGATGCCGTGGAAGAGGCCCTCGAGCCAGCCCACGAGCTGGGCCTGTGCGATTCGCAGCTCGGCGTCCGAAGGCGCGGCCTCCGTGAACGGCAGGCTGAGGCGCTCGAGTTCCTCGACGAGTTCGGGGGCCAGCCCGTCCTCGAGCTCACGGATCGAGCGGCGGTGCACCTCCGCCAGCCGGGTCCGGCCCCGCTCGTCGAGCGGTGCGGTGCGGACCTCCTCGAGGAGCTGCTTGACCATTGACCCGATCCGCATGACCTTGGCCGGCTGCTCTACGAGATCGGCCGGCTTGTGATCGGACTGCTGGGACGGGTCGTGGATCCCCATGCCCTCGGGGGTCACCACGATGACGCGATCGCCCGATGGCTGCCGGCCCTGCTGCGCCGGCTGACCCGCGGTCGCGTCCGACCCGGCCTCAGCTGGAGTGCGGGCGTGCTCTGGTCCGTGTGTCGGTTCGCTCATCACCCCATCCTGCCTCGCCGCCCTGGCGCGTGGGCAACCCCGGCACCCTCCACCGCGTCCGGGAGCCGCCGCCGGCGCAGATGCGATCCGCCTACAGTGGGGCGATGTCCTTGGACCTGGCTGTGTCGGCCGAAGACGACGACGTGGCGGGGTTGTGCCGATTCATCGACGCATCCCCCTCGCCCTTCCATGTGGCGGACACGGTGGCCTCGATGCTGGCAGCCGCGGGCTTTGCCGAGCTGCGCGAGGCCGAGGAGTGGAGACCGCGCGATGGTGGCGGTCCGGGCCGATTCTTCGTGCGACGCGAAGGGACGATTGCCGCCTGGCAGACGCAGGCGAGTGAATCGGTGGCACAGGGCTTCCGGGTGGTCGGCGGTCACACGGACTCCCCCAACCTGCGGATCAAGCCGAACTCGGCGGTGGCCTCCTACGGGTGGGACCAGCTCGGCGTCGAGGTCTACGGTGGGCCGCTGCTCACGACCTGGCTCGATCGGGACCTCGGTCTGTCAGGGCGAGTTGCGCTGCGGGACAAAACCGCCCCCGGGGGCGTGAGCCAGCGGCTGGTCCGTCTGGAGGAGCCCCTGCTGCGGGTCGCGAACCTCGCGATCCACCTGGACCGGACGGCGGCAACCGACGGCGTGAAGCTGAACCCGCAGAGTCATCTCGCGCCGATCTGGGGCGCGACCGGCGCCGCGCCGAGCCTGCGGGAGTGGCTCGCCGAGCGGCTGGGCGTGCTGCCCACAGACGTGCTCGCCCACGACCTCATGACTCACGACCTGACGCCGGCTAGGCGGTTCGGTCATGCGAACGACCTCGTTGCGGCGCCGCGCCTGGACAACCTGGCGACCGCCTACGCCGGCACCCGCGCCCTGCTCCAGGTCGCAGACATGCCGACTACGCAGACTCCGGTCCTCGTGCTCTTCGACCACGAGGAGATCGGGTCGATGACGAATCGAGGGGCCTTCTCTTCGTTCCTGCCCGGCCTGCTCGAGCGCATCGTCGCGAGTCGAGGCGGTGGCCGGATCGACTACCTGCGGGCCCTGGCCGACACGATCGTCTGCTCGGCAGACATGGCGCACGCCACGCACCCGAACTACGCCGATCGACACGAGCCGCAGCACCACATTGCGATCAACGGCGGGCCGGTACTGAAGGTCAACGTCAAGGGCCGGTACGCCAGTGACGCCCCGGGGGCGGCGGCCTTCGCGCTCGCGTGTGAGCAGGCCCAGGTGCCGATGCAGACGTTCGTCGTGCGCAGCGACCTGCCGTGCGGCTCGACCATCGGCCCCATGACGGCAGCCCTGTCGGGGGCCGTGACCGTCGACGTCGGCGCACCGATGCTGTCGATGCATTCGGCGCGGGAGATGTGCGG
>JAUNUZ010000294.1 GCA_030537915.1 Micrococcales bacterium | reverse complement strand
CGATGACCTCGACCAGGTTGTGCGGGGGCATGTTGGTGGCCATGCCGACGGCGATACCGGCGGCGCCGTTGACGAGCAGGTTCGGGTAGGCAGCGGGCAGGACGCCGGGCTGCATGAGCTGGTCGTCGTAGTTGGGGACGAAGTCGACGGTGTTCTCGTCCAGACTCGTGACCATCGGCAGGGCGGCGGGCGCCATCCGCGCCTCGGTGTACCGCGAGGCCGCCGGGCCGTCGTCGAGCGAGCCGAAGTTGCCGTGCCCGTCGACGAGGTTGAGCCGCATGGTGAAGGGCTGCGCCATCCGCACGAGTGCGTCGTAGATCGCGCTGTCGCCGTGCGGATGGTATTTGCCCATGACGTCACCGACGATGCGGCTGGACTTCACGTGACCGCGGTCTGGGCGCAGCCCCATCTCGTGCATGCCGAAGAGGATCCGCCGCTGCACCGGCTTGAGACCGTCCCGCGCGTCCGGCAGGGCCCGGGAGTAGATGACCGAGTAGGCGTATTCCAGGAACGCCCCCTGCATCTCCTCCTCGACGTCGATGTCGACGATCCGCTCCTCGAAGTCCTCTGGGAGCGTGGGCCGGCTCGTTCGCCTACGTGCCATGCGGGGTGTTCGTCCTCTCGATGGGCGACGGGTGCTCGACCCCTCGTCTTCGCCGATCCTGTCCGGTCAGTCGTCAGCGCGGGGGCATGCGCAGGGCGCCGTCGAGGCGGATGACCTCACCGTTGAGCATCGGGTTCGCGATGATGTGCTCGACGAGCATCGCGAACTCCGGCGGCCGGCCCAGCCGGGACGGATGGGGAACCATCGACCCGAGACTGTCCTTGGTCTCCTGCGGGAGGCCGGCCATCATCGGCGTCTCCATCGTGCCGGGTGCGATCGTCATGACCCGGATCTGTTTGTCCGCCAGATCCCGCGCCGCCGAGAGCGTGAGCCCGACGATGGCCCCCTTGCTCGAGGCGTAGGCCGCCTGGCCCACCTGTCCGTCGTAGGCGGCGATCGAGGCGGTCATGACGACGACACCGCGGTCCCCGTCGACGGGTTCGTTGTCCGCCATCGCCTCCGCGGCCAGTCGCAGCACATTGAAGGTGCCTGCGACGTTGATGTCGAGGACGGTCTTGTACGTCTCCAGCGGCAGCGGACCCTTGCGGCCCAGCACGCGCCCCGGGGTCGCCACGCCGGCGCAAGTAACCGCGGCGCGCAGGGTGCCGAGCTCGCGGGCCGCGGCAATGGCGGCGCCGACCTGCGTCTCGTCGCGCACGTCGGCAGGGCAGAAGAGCGCCCGCTGACCCAGCTCGGCGGCGAGTTCCTGGCCGGGGGACTGGGGCAGATCGACGATCACGACGGCCCCGCCCGCGGCGTGCAGAGCGGTCGCCGTGGCCGCACCCAGGCCGGAACCGCCCCCGGTGACGAGGGCGACGGGAAGGGCGCCGTCCGGTGCTGAACTCCAGCGCATCAGGAGCGCACGACCTGGTCGTCCAGCAGACCCGCGATCTCCTGGGGGTCGCTCATCGTCAACAGCTGTTCGCGCAAGGAGGGCTTGGCGAGGCGCCGGGCGAGCTGGGCGAGCACCGCCAGCTGGTCGGACTCGCCGCCCTCGGGCACCGCGATGAGGAAGATGAGGCGCGCCGGCCCATCCGTCGCACCCCAATCGATACCGGCGTCACTGCGGCCGAACACGATGGAGGGTTCGTTCACGTGGGGGCTGCGGCTGTGTGGGATCGCTATGCCGCCGGGCAGGCCCGTGGCCATCTGCTCCTCGCGGCGCTGCACATCGGACAGCAGGCCTTCGAGATCACCGACGCGGTCATCGCGCACCAGGGTCTCGGCCAGGGTCCGGATCGCGATCGTCCGGTCCGTCGTGTCGAGGTTCAGCACGACCTGGTGAGGCGTGACGAGCGACATCGGGCTCCTTTGTGGTTCAGGTGCAAGACCCGGGCTCGGGCGGACCTACCCTAGCCGCAATCGGTGTGCCGTCGGCTGGTCGTCCGCACCGGTCCCCGCGCCTGACGGACCTTGCCCAGCCCCTGGCCGGCCCACCTCGCCACCCTGCACCTCAGACACCTGCACCGCCTGCTTCTGACGCACCTTTGCCAGCCCAAACTGTGCCCAGGCGGTCGAGGTGCAGCTGCGGACACTTAGGCTCGTTCGAGCCCTCAGCCTTCGGCGCAGGGGGAGGGGCGCTCGAGAGGCTCATCGAGCCATTGCGCGGTCGTGCCGAAGCGTCCCTCATGGACGACGTCTGCAAGGGCGCGTCGGGCGGGGCGGTGCCTGCCTGCCGAGGTCGTCACCTCCGCCTGGGGGACGGCAGGCGACCCCGCCGCGAGAGCCGGGTAGCCGAGCGCGACCACGCCGACGAGGCGTCGCCCCTGCGGCACCCCGAGCGAGGCCGCGACGTGTGCGGTCCGCTGCCCCGGCACCCCGAAGAACAGCCCGCCCAACCCGTCGTCCACGCCGCTGAGCAGGAGTAGGAGCGCGGCCATGCCGGCATCGACATCCCAATAGGGGACCGGCCAATCCCGTGCGCCCACACCCGGGGCCCGCTCCCGCTTGTCCGGTCGGGAATAGCGCTCCAGGTAGGCCTGCGGGTCGGAGCAGACGACGACCAGACACGGCGCGGCGCGGACGCCCCGCAGCCAGCGGTCGGGGCTCGCGCCGTCCGCGTCCGGGGTTGCCGCCGCCCAGAAGCGCTCCCGATCCACGCCCGAGGTAAGCACGACGAAGTCCCATCCCTGGGTGAAGCCCGCGCTGGGGGCACGCACGGCGCGGTGCAGGGCCCGCCGCAGCGCCTCGACGGGCACCGGTGCTGCGTCGAAGGCACGGACCATGCGTCGACGCCGCACGACCTCGTCGAAATCCATCGACTCATCCTGCCAAGGCCCGTCTGCGACCGGACAACCCCTGTCGAGATGCGTGTCTGAGGGACATCCTCCGCTCAGCGCCGCGGGGGCGTGAAATAGTGCGCCTTATGTCGTCGCAGGTGTCGCCCCATCCGTCGGATCCCGGTTACCCCGCTGAATGGGAGGGCGACGTCGTCCTGCGGGACGGCTCGATCGGCCATGTGCGGCCCATCACACCGGACGATGCGGCCGCCATCCACCGCTTCCACGACGGGCAGAGCGCCGAGTCCGTCTATTTGCGATTCTTCGCGCCGATCAAGCACCTGTCCGATCGGGACGTGCGCCGCTTCACCAACGTCGACCACAAGACTCGGGTAGCGCTCATCATCGTGGTAGGCGATGCCATCGTCGGCATCGGGCGTTACGACGTCCTCGACGACCCCAAAGTCGCCGAGGTCGCGTTCAACATCTCGGACCACTACCAAGGCAGGGGCGTCGGCTCGGTCCTGCTGGAGCATCTCGCTGCCATCGCCCAGGAGGGCGGGGTCACCCGGTTCGTCGCCGACGTGCTCCCGCAGAACCGCAAGATGATGAAGGTCTTCACCGATGTGGGTTATGAGGTGACCCACCACTTCGACGACGGGGTCATCTCCGTCGAATTCACCATCGAGCCCACCTCCCGCAGCCAGGCGGTGCAGTTGGCGCGTGAACACCGCGCCGAGGCCCAGAGCATGTCGATGCTGTTGGCGCCCACCTCGATCGCCATTGTGGGCGTGAGCCGGCGACCTGACGCCGTCGGCTCGGTGGTGCTGGACAACATCCTGGACGCCGGCTTCACCGGGGCGGTCTACGTCGTCCACGGGGAGGCTCGCAGCGTCCGTGGCCTGCCCGCACACCGCACGGTCGCCGACATCGGCGAGCCTGTGGATATGGCCGTCATCGCGGTGCCGGCCGAACGGGTCCTCGACGTCGTCGACGACTGCGCGGCCGCAAAAGT
>JAUNUZ010000293.1 GCA_030537915.1 Micrococcales bacterium | reverse complement strand
CATCATGAGCCGCGGCTGCTCCGAGGCGGCCAAGCCCCGGCGATGTAGGGGATCAACCCAGCAGGCCCGCGATTCCGACCGCAGTCACTGCGATGCCGCTAGCGAGCGAGAGCCCGATGACGCCGAGCCGCGTGGCGCGGGGGCTGACCCGACGAGCGACCGGCTCCGCTGCGAAACTGCCGATGGCCGTCGCGATCGCGGCCAAGAGCCATCCCCACCACGGCCACTTCGGCGCGCCGCCCGGCGACACGAGCTGCCGCTGCAGCAGGGTGACGGCGCCCAGCACGACCCAGAAGGGCTGCATCGTCGCCGAGAACGACGGCCCACTCCACCGGCTGAGAATGCTGTAGACGCCGACCGGCGGGGTCCCCAAGGCAACGGCGGAGTTCAGGAGCCCGATGGCGGCGCCCGCGCTGAGGCGCGCGAGCGGGCCGTCGATCGTGTGCTCGGTACGCGCAAACGCCACCGACATGACGACGCCCAGGATCGCCGCAGCGCCGACACCGATACGCAGCACGTCGGCCTCGGTGTCGCGGGCGATGAGCAGGCCCGCGACGCTGGCTATCGCCGCCGGCGTCACCAGCCAGACCAACCGATTCCAGTCGATGTCGCGCCACAGCCTAGGCACCATGAGCGCACACGCCAGGACCGCGTACAGGTTGACGACGAGCACCGCCGCGAAGGGGCCGGCGATGATCGCGACAATCGGCGCCATGATGATGCTGAAGCCCATGCCGACGACGCGCTGCGCGATCGTTGCAACGACGAGCGACCCGCACGTGATGGCGAGCGACAGAATCTCCGTTGGCACCCGCCCATCCTGGTGTGCTGCGCCGTAGACCGTAAAGATGGGAACGCGGTCGGCCTGAGGCGCAACAGGCCGCGCGGGGCGTCCTGTCGGTGCGGACACCTACGCTGCCGGTATGTCGGCTGATCAGCGGTGTGAGGCGCTGACCGCCCTCGTCGTCGGCCCTGCCGCAGGCGGCACGGGCGATGCCCGGGTCGCCATCGTCGGGCCGGACACCCGCTCTGTCCTCGACCTGCCGGACGCCTGCAGGCTCGCCGAGCGGCTGGAGGCGCGGCGTCCCCGCTGGGTGTGGTGGTCGGCGACGCAGGCCCTCGGGCCGCTCGTTGGTGCCGGTATCCGGCCGGCGCGGGCCTGGGACGTCGCCGAGGCCCACCGCCTCCTCTGCGGCGGATGGGCGACGACACCCGGCCTCACGTGGGCGGGAGCCCATGACCTCCAGCTGGACTCCGTGCCGGGGCCGCCGACGGGTGACCTCTTCGAGGCCCTCAACGACGACTGCGCCGCTCTTGAGGCAAACACGCTCGTGCGGGCCGACGGGCACCTGCGCCCCGACGCTGTCACCGGCACCTGGCTCACCACCGATGACCGCCTTCTGAGCTGGGCCGATGCGCTCTTGGACGCCGCAACGGCCCAGCGCCGCCGGGCCGGGGCCACCACCGGTCGGCTGCTCGAGACGATCTACGCCGAATCCGCGGCCGCCATGTTGTGCGTGGAGTTGCACCACGACGGACTGCCCGTCGACCGCGCCGCCCTGCTCGAGCTCGTGCGGCCGATGTCGGGCCCCAAACAAGAGCGCGACGCGCTCGTCCTCCACCACGTTCCCGGCCGGGAGGGCACCGATCTGCGCAACCCGGCGCAGGTCCGCGACCTGCTCAGGGCCGTCGGCATCGATGTGCCGAGCACCCGTAAGCACGTCCTCGAGGCGTTCCGAGATGCCCATCCGATCGTCCCGGCGCTCCTGGCGTGGCGACGTGAGGAGCGGATCGCGACGACCTACGGACTGCGCTGGATCGATGAGCACATCGGCCCCGACGACCGTCTGCGGGGCCGCTGGACCGCGTGCGACGGCGCGGCGGGGCGGATGACGGCGGAGAGTGGGCTGCACAACCTGCCCGCGGTGTTGCGCCCCGGTATAGCCGCCGAGAGCGGCCACGTCTTCGTGCGCGCCGATCTCGGGCAGATCGAGCCGCGCGTGCTCGCAGTCGTATCCGGGGACGCGGCCCTCATGCAGGCGACACAAGCCGACGATCTGTACGCTCCGGTTGCCGCCCGCCTCGGCGTCGAGCGCGCTATCGCCAAGATTGCGGTTCTCGCGGCGATGTACGGGCAGCGCAGCGGCGCCGCAGGCCAGGCCCTGCGGGGGCTCGAACGCTCCTATCCGGTCGCGATGGCGCATCTGGACCGCGCCCACCTCGCCGGCACTCGCGGCGAGGCCGTGCGCACCTACGGCGGGCGTCTCATCCCGACCGGCCGCTACCTGGCTGCAGCCCCGATCGGGGCCGACCCGACGCTCGACGCGGCGCGCGGTCGGTTCGCCCGTAATGCCGTCATCCAGGGGGCTGCCGCGGAGCTCTTCAAGGCGTGGGCCGCGACGGTCCGCGCGACGACCCGGCACCTGGATGCCCGGATCGTGCTCTGCCTGCACGACGAGCTCCTGGTCCACGTGCCTCGCGAGCACGCCTGCCAAGCCGCTGCGGCCGTAGACAGAGCACTCGCCGACGCATCTCGGCGCTGGTCCGGCGGCGTGCCGGTGCGCTTCGTCGCCGACACCTCGCTCATCGAGCGCTGGTCTGACGCCAAGGAGTGAAGGGCGGCTGCAGAGCCCTCGCGCCCGGCAGAGCTCGCGCCGCGTGCGCAGCCCGGGGGAGGATCTGATCGTCGGCACAGAGCATCTGGACGCGATCGCCGAAGTCGAGCCGCCCGACCCGCGCGAGGCCGTTCGGCTCCGCGCTTGTCAATAGCCGCCAAACGCCCTCCGGGCACGCTCTACCTGCAGCAGAGTGGGGTGATCCGGGCTTTCGCAACCCGATCGGCACCCAGGCCGCATCGGTCGGCCCGGCGAAAGGGAGTCACGGACATGGAGACCTATTCATCGGCAGGCCGCGTAGTCGTCGGATCGGACGGAGCAGCGCACACTGACGCGGCCACCCAGTGGGCCGCGCAGTGGGCGAACGACCACGGCCTGGGCCTGACGCTGCTGTGCGCACACGGCCCGCTGGGCGTCGTCTACCAGGACGTGGACATGATCGCCCGCGTCACCGAGGCCGCAGCCGCCCACGCGCGGCAGCTGCTCGACGTGACCGTCGCGACGGTGCGGGCGGTCTACCCGAATCTCGACGTCCAGACCGAACTGCTCAACGCCCACCCCGCGGGCAGCCTCATCGACCGAAGCGCCACGGCGGCCCTGACCGTCGTCGGCACCCGGGGTGCCGTAGGGCTACGGCGCGTCCTGTTGGGCGGCACGGCCGACGGGGTCATCACCCATGGGTCTGGGCCGGTCGCCGTGGTCCCGCCGGATTCGCCGCTGCCGAGCAACAAGGACATCCTGGTCGGCGTCGACACCTCGGACGGATCGGCGGCGGCGCTGCGCTTCGCCTTTGAAGCGGCCAGTGCCACCGGTCGCACATTGCGCCTGGTGCATGCCTGGGAGCTGGAGGGTCTGTGGCCCGGGGCGCACCTGGGCCTCGCGCGCCGAATGGGCGACAACCTTCCGCTCGACGAAGACCGGGAACGCTTCCTCGCCGATACCGTTACGCCCCTCGCCGAGGCGTTCCCACACGTCAGCGTCGAGCAGGTCGTCATGGAGGGCGGAGCGGCGCGCATCCTCAGCGAGTTGTCGCCACAGGCCTCGCTGATCGTCGTCGGCAGCCGCGGTCGCGCCGGTTTCACCGGGCTGCTGCTTGGGTCGACGAGTCGGGAACTGGCGCAGACCAGCGAGTGCCCCGTCGTCGTCGTCCACGTGCAGCCCTAGGGCCGCGACGACCCGTAGATTCCGTGATTCGGTCCTTGCAGGGTGACTGAGGACCCGCTCCCG
>JAUNUZ010000292.1:3586-3847 GCA_030537915.1 Micrococcales bacterium | reverse complement strand
CTCAGGCGCGCCCTCGGGGTGCATCCGGATCGGGTCGAGCCACCGCGCGCGACACGGACCTTTCGGACGCGGAGGCGACCTCAGGCGCCGCGCTCGACTCTTCCGATTCCCACTCCTCGACAGCCACCGCCGGCACATCCTTGCTCGGCGGCTCGACCACCTCGACCGCTTCGAGGGACTCGGTCGTCTCAAGTGCGTCAGCAGGGTCGTGGCCGGCCAGCGGCTCGAGTGTCTCGCTAGGCCCATCCGACCTGATGGACC
>JAUNUZ010000292.1:0-3576 GCA_030537915.1 Micrococcales bacterium | reverse complement strand
GGTCGGCCGACTCAAGCGGTTCGGCCGACTCCAACGTCGACAGGAGGGGCTCCTGCTGAGCGCCGGCGGCGTGGTACACGCTGTGGGTATCGGAAGTGGCCGGGGCGGTCGGGCTCCCCGCTCGGTACCAGTCCTGAGCTACGGGCGCTGGTTCGAAGTCGACGGGAAGCCGATCCACGCTGGTCCCACTCCGGTTCCCAGACTCCGAATCCGCTGAGACCGCGTCGTCGAGGCGCCGCAACGCCTCCGTCGCCTGGGACAGGTGCGTCCGGTCCCCGACTCGACGAGCGGTGAGGAGTTCGGTGAGATATTCCAACTCGGCGAGCAGGCTCGCACGCTGGGCCAGGTGCGCGTCCGGCGGTTCACTTCGCGCGGCGGCGTAGGCCTCCATCACCGTGTCGGTCGAATCCGTGGGGCACAGCGCGAGCAGTGCAGCGATGTCCTGGGCCGGGTCGGCGATCTGCGCGTCTTCCCAGCTAGTGACGCCGACGACCCGCCCTGTAGCGCTGTCCATCTCGTCGTCGAACGCGAGCAACAGGTGATCCTCCTGCAGCCGTCCGTGGACCGGAGTCGGCGCGAATCGCCACCATGAGATGTCATCGAGCATCCGCTCCCACCGGGCGAGCAATCCGGTCGGGACGAGACCCGTGGCTGCGCCGCGGTCGACGTCGGCCTGCCGGCGCCGGCGACAGTCCTCCGCGTCGTAGGCGGGGACGCCGGCCTCCTCGAAGAGCCCGCGATCGACGTTGTGGATCGCCGCGATGGCCCGGGCGACATGGGTGGTGAGTCCGGGGCCGGGGGCCAGGGCCGCGAAGCTGATGCACTGGCCCGGGATAAGCGGCGTGACGACGGCGCGGCGACCATCGCGCAGCGACACCGCACCCGCTGGCCGAGGGACGGCGAAGGGCACGTGGCCGGCGAGCAACTGGGTCAGCGCGCCCGACTCCTCCAGGACAGCCGCGGCCACGGCATCGACCGGAACGCGCACGACCCAACGTCGCCCGTCCGAGTCCTCGACGAAACCGACACGGAAGCGCTCGCCGACGCGATCGACGAGCTCCTCGACACGGGTGGGGTGGACGCCGGTCACAGCGGCATCGACCAACGCGGCGAGGGTCCAGGCAGTGCGGGTCACTGCCCCACCGTATCCACGTCGCCGCGCGTAACCCCGGATCAACCGCCGCTGCATCGACTGTGCCTCATCGACTCACGGGTTCGGCCGGACCGCGGGTGCGCAGGCGCGGTTTTCCACAGGCGAACCCTGCATGGCCGCTGCGGCGCGGCCCCGCCTAGTGTGGCCGGATGGAGCATGTCTGGGGCCGTCATTTCGATCGCCGCGCCGACGAGCGAGGCGACCAGAGCGCCATCGAATCCATGCTCGTCTCGCCCGAGACCAGGGTGCTGGAGTGGTCGCCGCAGGGTTGCTGGGTGGTCGATCGCCCCGAGGGCCCGCGGTTGTGGCTCCGCGCCGCTCAGCCTGCGGACCGGACGCGTCTTGCGCTCTTCCTCGGCCGAACCCGGGGTGACGGCTCGGGCGACCCGTTCGATGGCCAAGAGGGTGTCCTGCCAGCATGGGTCGCCGTCGTCATCCCCGCGGCCCCCGAGGAGACAGCGGACTCGGGTCGACACACGCAGACCGACGAGTCGGCCCCAACCCTGCAACCCTACGAACCGAGCACCGACGGGCACGAAGCGCCGACGGCCGACGCCTCTTCCACCCCCCGGCGGATGGGTTTGCGAGACATCGGTGCCTTACTGCCTGATGGCGACGTCGAGGCGTTCATGACGGCAGAGGCGCTGGGCCAATGGCATGTGACCCACACGCACTGCCCTCGCTGCGGCGTCGAGACCGAGCCCGCGACGGCCGGCTGGACCCGCCGCTGCCCGAACGACGGTTCGGAGCATTACCCGCGGACCGACCCGGCGGTGATCATGGCGATCACCGACCCGACGGATCGGCTGCTGCTCGCCCGGTCACCGGCTTGGCCGGTCAACCGGCGCTCGGTTCTCGCCGGCTTCGTCGAGCCGGGTGAGCGCCTGGAGGCCGCGGTCGCGCGGGAGGTCCTCGAAGAGGTCGGCCTGTCCGTGCGCGACGTTCGCTACGTCGCCAGCCAGCCCTGGCCCTTCCCGGCCTCCCTCATGCTCGGATTCACCGCGACCACGGATCGGGAGGCGCTCACTCTGGTCGACGGCGAGATCGCCGAGGCCGAGTGGTACACGCGAGAGCAGCTGCGGCGGGCCGTCTCAGACGGCAGCCTCGGGCTGCCCGGGCCCCTTTCCATCGCGCGTCGACTCATCGAGGCGTGGTTCGGCCAGCGGCTGCTGCCACCGATGGAGGTTTCATTCCACAGCACCGAGGCAGCCGAGAGCCGATCCGATGATGTCGAGAGTGCGGAGCCTGACGGGCCTGTCGAGCCCGTCATCGGCTCGGCGACATGACGAGTTCTGGGGGTTTCCCGCCGGCGGCCGGTCTTGACGTCGATGGTGACGCCTTGGATCCGGATGTGATCCTGGCGGCCCTTGACCCTGAGCAGTTGGCCGTAGCTCGTGAGCCGCTGGGCCCGATGTGCGTGCTCGCGGGGGCGGGTACCGGCAAGACGCGCGCGATCACGCATCGGATCGCCTACGGCGTCGCGGCCGGCTTGCTCGTCCCGCAGCGCGTCCTGGCGGTGACGTTCACGGCCCGCGCCGCAGGGGAGATGCGCACCCGGCTGCGGGTGTTGGGGGCGCGTGGTGTGCAGGCCCGCACCTTCCACGCGGCGGCGCTTC
Organism: Micrococcales bacterium; assembly: GCA_030537915.1. GTDB lineage: Bacteria > Actinomycetota > Actinomycetes > Actinomycetales > Dermatophilaceae > Kineosphaera. Next base: position 807 of record JAUNUZ010000292.1, on the reverse strand, counting down.
GCCAGCTCCACTACTTCTGGCCGCAGGCGGTCGGTGGCGCGGCGCCCGAGGTGTTGCCCCACAAGGCCCCGGTCGTTGCCGAGGCGGGCAGCCGAATGCGGTTGCGACTGGACCGGGCCGCGCTGCGTGACGCCGCCGCCGAGGTCGAATGGGCCAAGGTAGGGATGCTGACCCACGAGACCTATCCCGCGGCGGCGCTAGCGGCGCGGCGCGAGCCGCCGGGAATGGATGAGACTGCGATGGCTCGGCTGCTCGAGGAGTACGAGCGCGTCAAGACCGAGCGTGGGGTCATCGACTTCGAGGACGTGCTGCTGCTGCTCGTGGGGATCCTGCGCGAGCGCGGCGATATCGCCGATCGTATCCGCGAGCAGTATCGCCACTTCGTCGTCGACGAATACCAGGACGTCAACGCGGTCCAGCAGCGGCTGCTCGACCTGTGGGTCGGTGGACGCCAGGACGTGTGCGTCGTGGGCGATCCGGCCCAGACGATCTATTCCTTCACCGGCGCTTCGCCCGAGCACCTACTCACTTTCGGGCAACGACATCCCGACGCCAAGGTGGTCCGGCTCGTGCGCAACTATCGCTCGACGCCGCAGATCGTCGGGCTGGCCAACATGGTCGTGCGTGCGCGAAGCCGCGATCACGCGGGCGTCGAACTGCGGGCGGTAGGGGAGGCCGGGCCTGCGCCCACCATCGAGCGCTACGAGGACGACGAAGCAGAGGCCCAAGGCGTCGCCCGGGCCGTGGCTACGCTCGTTGCGGGCGGCACGCGCGCCTCGGAGGTTGCGGTGCTGTACCGGACGAACA
>JAUNUZ010000291.1 GCA_030537915.1 Micrococcales bacterium | reverse complement strand
TGCGGAGTCAGCGTCGGCCGGGGCAGCAGCGGATCCACCAGAGACGGCCTTGGTGTCGGTCTCGAACTCGGGCGCGAGCACCCCGGCCCCCAGGTCGCGGGCGAGCAGCCGGGCCGTCGGGGAAGGGTCCGCCAGCGTGACGTGCACCCCGCGTCGCGTCAACGCGAGCGCGATACTCGTGCCGATGAGTCCCGTGCCGATGACCCGTACCCTGCGCAGTTCGGGCAGCGAGATCGGCCTGTTCATCGCCCGGTCCTCGTCCTGCCGTCCATTGCCTCGCCCGCTGGCCCAGCGCCCTTCGCAGATGTCAGCGTCGCCATCACAGCCCAGCGGCCTTGTAGAGCTCGGCGATCTCCTTGCCGTTGAGGGGCCGCATCCGCCCGGACGTGAGGTCGCGCAGATGGACCGGGCCGACCTGCACCCGGCTCAGCGTCTCGACCGGGTGCCCGACGGCCTCGAGGAGTCGGCGCACGACGTGCTTGCGCCCCTCGTGCAGGATCACCTCGACGATCGCCCGTCCCGGCAGAGAATCGATGAGCTTGAAGGAGTCGACCGCGACGTGACCGTCCTCCAGTTCCACTCCTTGGCGCAGGCGGCGACCGACGTCTCGGGCCACCGGCCCCGGCACCGTGGCGATGTAGGTCTTCGGGATCTCGTAGGAGGGGTGCTGCAGGCGGTGCGACAGCTCACCGTCGTTGGTCAGCAAGATCAATCCCTGCGTGTCCGCGTCGAGTCGCCCGACGTGGAAAAGCCGCTCGGGTCGCTTTGCGAGATAGTCCCCGACACACGGGCGCCCCAGTTCGTCGCTCATCGTCGAGACGACACCGAGCGGCTTGTTGAACGCGAAGTAGACCTGCGAGGTGTCCAGCTGGACCCGACTCCCGTCCACGTGCACCGACTGGGTGATCGGGTCGATGCGCACGCCCAGCTCGCGAACGACATGCCCGTCGACCGCGACGCGACCGTCGACGATGAGCTTCTCGCAGACACGACGACTTCCGACCCCGGCCGCCGCCAGCAGCTTCTGGAGTCGCACGCCGTCCGGGTCATGCACATCGATGACCGGCGCACTCGACTTCGCGGGCGCCGCGTCTGCGCGGCCGGAGCCGCCGACGCTGCGTCGACCGCCAGCGCGCCCGCCCCCGGCGCCGAGGCCTCGCTGCGGCCCCTGCCCACCGCTGGCCGAACGGCCCGCGCTGGAACGTCCCGGCTTGCCGGGGCGACCGGTACCCGACCCCCCGCCCCGTCCGGCCCCGGAATCGGCTGAACGGGCTGGTCGCCTGTCCCTGTTCGGGCTCATGCGTCCCCCTCCTGGATCAGGTGATCGAGTATGTCCGCCTCGGGAAGGTACGGCGCCAGCGGCGGCAGATCCTCCAGAGACCGTAGACCGAGACGTTGCAAGAAGTACGGCGTCGTGCCGTAGAGGACGGCGCCATGATCGTCATCGACCCCCACTTCGGTGATGAGGCCGCGGGTCAGCAGGGTCCGCACCACCCCATCGACGTTAACCCCGCGCACGCCGCTGATGCGGGCCCGGGACACCGGCTGACGGTAGGCGATGACAGCCAGGGTCTCCAACGACGCCTGGCTCAGCCGCGAACGCTGCCCGTCAAGCAGGAAGCGCTCGACGACCGGTGCCAGGTCGTGCCGCGAGTAGAAGCGCCACCCTCCGCCGATGCAGGACAGCTGGAACCCGCGGTGCGATTCCTCGTCGTAGGCGACGATTGCCTCCAACGCGGCCTCGACCTCATCCACCGGGCACTCCAGGGCGGCCGCGAGCGCGGGCGCCGTGACGGGCTCCTCGACGACCATGAGGACCGCCTCGAGCGCGGCTCGCAGCCCGCCGGGCAGGGCCTGGACATCGAGTCGCTCCTCGGCCTCGACGTCCTCTCTGGCCGTAGCGGGGTCGAGAGCATGTTCGTGACGTGCAGGCTCTGGGTAGGTCTCGCGCGGCTGCAAAGTCTCTCCGTGTCGTCCAGATCTACTCTCCACCCGGGAGTGGATCGCAGGATTGGACGGTGTCGCGTCGGGCTCCGTCGGGACGGGCGTGACCTCGGTGTCAGGGACCTGCGTGATCATGGGGGGCTGCTTTCTGCCGAGTAATGCGTAGCGTCCGCGGCCTGGGGCTGCGCCGGGTCCTCGTCGAATTCGGCGCCGGCCTCGATGGCACCCTCGCCGCGCCCGATCCACTGGACGGTCAGCTCCCCCAGCGCCTCGGCCTGGTCGAACGCGACTGCAGCCTCGCGGAAGAGATCGAGCAAGGCCAGGAAGCGGGCGACGACGACGGGGATGGAGTCCGCGTCCGCGACTAGGTCGCGGAAGGAGAGGACTCGGGTGGTGCGCAACCGCGCGACGAGCTCGTCCGCCTGTTCGCGCACGCTGACCACCGGGGCGTGCAGGTGGGTCAGGCCGACGGTGGGTGGGGGCTTGGGGGTCAGCGCGTCCGCGGCGATCCGTGCCAGTTGCTCAGGCGTGACCGCGAGGACGAGCTCGGGCAGGAGCGCCGCGAAGCGGGGTTCGAGTCCGGCCTGACGGGGCACCGCTGCCCCGTGACTGCCGATCCGCCCCTCGACCCAGGCCGCCACCTCCTTGAACGCGCGGTACTGCATCAGCCTCGCGAAGAGCAGGTCCCGAACCTCGATGAGGGCGAGATCCTCGGCGTCCTCCTCGCCGGTGCGCGGCAGCAGTCGGGCTGCCTTGAGGTCCAGCAGAGTGGCCGCGACGAGAAGGAATTCGGACGCCTGGGAGAGGTCCCACCGGTCGTCGTCGGCCTGCTGCGCGCGGATGTGACCGATGAACTCGTCCGTGACCTGGGCGAGTGCGATCTCGGTGATGTCGAGCTTGTGCTTGGCGATGAGACCCAGCAAGAGGTCGAAGGGTCCCGAGAAGACGTCGAGGTGCACCTCGAAGGCACTGGCCGGCGGTCGTCTGGTCAGCACCCCGCCGGGGGTTTGCGGAGATGTCGCGGCCTCGACGACGGGCGGCGCGCTCAGGCGGCGCCACCTCGGCTGATGAGTTCGCGGGCGAGCTGACGGTAGGCTTCGGCCGCTCCGTGGGAGGGCGCATACTGCGTGATCGGCTCGGCGGCCAAGGTGGCGTCCGGGAACTTCACGGTGCGCGTGATGACGGTATGGAAGACCGTGTCCTGGAAGTGGTCGACGACCGAGCGGACGACCTCCCGGCTGTGCAGGGTACGGCCGTCGTACATCGTCGCCAGGATGCCGTCGACCTGCAGCCGCGGGTTGAGGCGGTCGGTCACTTTGTCGATCGTCTCGACGAGCAGCGCCACGCCGCGCATCGCAAAGAACTCGCACTCCAACGGGATGATGACGCCGTGCGCAGCCGTCAGCGCGTTGACGGTCAACAGTCCGAGGGAGGGCTGGCAATCGATGAGGACGACGTCGTAGTCCTCCAGGACCGGCCGCAGCACGCGGGCGAGCACCATCTCGCGGGCGACCTCTCCGACGAGCTGGACTTCGGCGGCCGACAGGTCGATATTGGCCGGCAGCAGGTCGAGGTCGCGGGTGCGCGTCGACTTGATGACGTCGCGCACGTCGTGACCACGCTCGACGAGCAGGTTGTAGATCGTCAGGTCGAGCTCGTGGGTGCGCACCCCGAGTCCGACCGATAGGGCGCCCTGCGGGTCGAAGTCGACGAGGAGCACCTTGCGTCCGATTTCGGCTAGCGCGGCGCCAAGGTTGATGGTCGACGTCGTCTTGCCGACGCCGCCCTTCTGGTTGCACATCGCGATGATGCGCGCGGGCCCGTGCCGCTCGAGCTTCGGCGGCTCCGCGAACCGCGGCATGACCCGGCCGGTCGGGCCGAGCTGTCCCTGGCCGGCGGTCTCGGT
>JAUNUZ010000290.1 GCA_030537915.1 Micrococcales bacterium | reverse complement strand
TTCGCCGCGCGCCTGGGCGAAGCCGGCGATGGCGTTGCGCATCATGCCCAGGTTGTGCGCTCGCGGCACGTAGACGAGCCGCGGGTCGCCCGCGGCAGCCACGATGGCGGAAGTCTGTTCATCGGCGGCGTTGTCGCAGACGATTACCTCGAGGTCGATGTCGTGGGGTAGTACTTGGGACTTCACCGACGCGAGGGCGCAAGGCAGATAGTGCGGGCGACGAAATGTCGGCATGATGACGCTGATCGTCGGCATGTGTACATCACTCTCGCCCGGGTGCGGCCCTGACGCCGTGCGGGCGGCGCGTTGGATGAAGTGTCGGCTCCGTTGTGCGACACCGGCTCCCGCGACCCGTCTGCACAACTCTCACCTCCAAAGATACGTCGATATCGCGCTTGCGAGAGGGTGGCGCGGGTCACCTCGATATGAGTTTGAAGTCGGACGCTTGTATAGTTCTTTTAGGCGGCAAGTCCGCCGAACGGCCCGGGGGCACGGGGTTTTACGGAGCAGGCATCGGCGCGCCGTTCGCGCACTGTTGCAGGCCCGATGGTTCGGGGAATCCGGACCGGTCCGGAGCCCGGCAGGGTTGATAGGGGGGAGGCCATCGCGCTGGCGATGGCCCGACAAGGACGAGCTATGGGGGATTCACACGTCATGTCTGTGGCATCTGGCCTGACACTTCGACACGCCTGCGGAGGCAACCGATGAAGGCAGTCATCCTGGCCGGTGGCCTCGGCACCCGCCTGAGCGAAGAGACCGCACTTCGGCCCAAGCCGATGGTCGAGGTCGGGGGTCTGCCGATCATGTGGCACATCATGAAGACGTACTCGGCGCACGGCATCGACGACTTCGTCGTGTGCTGTGGCTACAAGGGCGAGGTCATCAAGGACTACTTCGCAAACTACGCGATGCGCCGCGCCGACGTCACCTTCGACCTCGGCAAGGATGAGATGACCGTGCACAGCCGCCAGGCTGAGGATTGGCGCGTCACCCTCGTCGACACCGGCGCGGACACCATGACCGGCGGTCGCCTCAAGCGGGTCCGCGAGCACCTCGGCGACGAGACCTTCTGTTTCACCTACGGTGACGGCGTCACGGATGCCGACATCAGCGCCGAGATCGCCTTCCACGCGTCCGCTGGGCTGCAGGCGACGATGATGGCGGTCCAGCCCGCCGGGCGTTTCGGGGCCCTCGTGCTCGGGGCCAACGAGACGAAGATCGAGAGCTTCCAGGAGAAGCCCCAGGGCGACGGCGCGTGGATCAACGCCGGCTACTTCGTCCTCGAGCCGAGCGTCATCGACTACGTGGACGGTGACGACACGGTGTTCGAACAGGACCCGCTGCGCAATCTCGCGCACGCCGGTCAGCTCAACGCGTACAAGCACAGCGGGTTCTGGCAGCCGATGGACACGCTGCGCGACCGCAACCTGCTGGAAACCCTGTGGAGTGAGGGCAAGGCGCCCTGGAAGGTGTGGAACTGAAGATGAAGATTCTTGTCACGGGAACCGAGGGCTACCTCGGCTGTCTGCTCGCGCCGCTGCTCGTCGCGGACGGCCACGAGGTCGTCGCGGTCGACACCGGCTTCTACAAGAACGGCTGGCTCTATAACGACCTGCAGTCCACGCCGCGCACGCTCAACAAAGACATGCGCGACCTCACGGTCGAGGACTTCGAGGGTGTCGATGCCGTCGTCGCGATGGCGGAGCTGAGCAACGACCCGGTCGGCGATCTCGTCGGGCCGATCACCTTCGACATCAACCACAAGGGCTCGGTGCATGTCGCGCAGACTGCGAAGAAGGCGGGCGTCAAGCGTTTCGTCTACATGAGCTCGTGCTCGGTCTACGGCGTCGCCGAGGGTGATGTCGACGAGACCAGCGAGGTCAATCCACAGACGGCCTACGGCGAGTGCAAGCACCTCACCGAGCAGGACCTGTGGAAGATGACGGACGAGAACTTCCACCCCACAGCCATGCGCAACGCGACGGCTTTCGGCGCGAGCCCGCGCCAGCGGTTCGACATCGTGCTCAACAACCTCTCGGGCTTGGCATGGGTTGAGAAGAAGATCGCGATGACCTCCGACGGCACTCCGTGGCGCCCGATGGTGCACGCCCTCGACATCTGCAAGTCGATCCGGATGGTCCTGGATGCGCCGGTCGAGAAGGTCTCCGGCGAGGTCTTCAACGTCGGCAGCTACGACAACAACTACACGGTCCGCCAGATCGCCGAGACGGTCGCGGCACAGTTCCCCGGCTGCCAGCTGAGCTTCGGTGCGCCCGGCCAGGACAACCGCTCCTACAAGGTGAAGTTCGACAAGATCGAGAACACGCTCGGCTTCACCTGCGACTGGGATCTGGCCAAGGGGGCCGAGCAGATGCGCGCGGTCTTCGAGGCGATCCAGCTCGATGCCGAGACGTTCTACGGCCGCGGCCACACGCGTCTGAAGCAGATCGAGTGGCTCGTGGACACCGGCCAGGTCGACAAGCAGCTGTTCTGGAAGAAGGTGTCCGCGTGATCTTCACCGAGACGGCCGTCGACGGCTGCTGGGTCATCGACCTCAAGGCGTTTCAGGACGATCGCGGCGGCTTCGCCCGCACGTTCTGCGTCGAGGAGTTCGCCCAGCACGGCATCGAGACCAATGTCGCCCAGGCCAACATGAGCTGGAATGCCAAGAAGGGCACGATGCGCGGCATGCACCGCCAGATCGAGCCCGCCGCCGAGGGCAAGCTGGTGCGCTGCGTGCGCGGCACGATCGTCGACTGCTGCCTCGACCTGCGCGAGGACAGCGCGACGTTCGGTGCGAACGTCATGGTCGAGTTGTCGTCCGACAACCGCCGGGCGCTGTGGATCCCGCCGTACTGCGGCCACGGGTATCTGACGACGACCGATGACACCGAGGTCATGTACCAGGTCAGCGGCATGTATGCGCCGGACGCGGAGCGCGGCCAGCGCTACAGCGACCCGGCCTTCGGTCTTGTGTGGCCCGGCGAGGTCACGGTTGTCTCGCAAAAGGACCAAGACTGGCCCGACTGGGACGGGAAGCCGATCCGATGATCATCACCGATACCCAGCTCGCCCAGCGCCACGCCGCCGGTAGGCCGATCCAGGTCGGCATCGCCGGCCCGGGTTTCATGGCCCAAGGGCTCATCAACCACATCACGAACACCGTCGACGGCCAGCGCGTGACCGTCGTCTACGCCCGCACTCCCGCCAAGGGCGTCGCGGCGCTGGAGGAGGCCGGGATCGCCCCGGACAGCATCGACATCGTGCAGACGGCCGCGGATGTCGACCGGGTGTGTCGCCAAGACCGCCACGCCGTGACCTCGAACCACGAGGCGATGACCGGTGCACGCTCGGTCGACGTCATCGTCGACTGCACCGGTTCGGTCGAGTTCGGCGCCGCGCTCGCGCTGGCTACCCTCGCCGGCCGTAAGCACCTCGTGCTCATGAACGCCGAGGTCGACGCGACGGTCGGGTCGATCCTGAGCAAGAAGTTCGAGGAGGCCGGCCTCGTCTACACCGGGTGTGACGGCGACCAGCCGGGCGTGCAGATGAACCTCATCCGGTTCGTGCGCGGCCTGGGTCTCACGCCGCTCGTCGCGGGGAACGTCAAGGGTCTGCAGGACCCCTACCGCAACCCGACGACCCAGGAGGGGTTCGCCAAGCAGTGGGGCCAAGACCCGCACATGGTGACCAGCTTCGCCGACGGCACGAAGGTGTCGGTCGAGCAGGCGCTCGTCGCCAACGCAGCAGGCCTCTCGGTGCACAAGCGCGGTTGTCTGCAGCGCGACCACCGCGGTCATGTCGATGAGCTCACCACGATGTATGACGTGCAGGAGCTCAAGGAGCTCGGCGGAGCGGTCGACTA
>JAUNUZ010000289.1 GCA_030537915.1 Micrococcales bacterium | reverse complement strand
GCGCCTCGCCGCCTGACAGGCTGCCGGCCGGACGGTCGAGCGACAGGTAGCCCAGGCCGATCGAGACGAAGGAGTCGAGGGTAGCCCGCAGCGTGTCGAGCAACGGCCCCACCGAGGGTTCGTCGAGGTCGCGGGCCCATTGCGCCAGGTCGCTGATCTGCATCGCGCACGCGCCCGCGATGTTGATGCCCTTGATCTTGCTGGAACGCGCCGCGTGGCTCAGGCGCGTTCCCTCGCATTCGGGACACGGCGTGAAGACGACGGCCCGGTCGACGAAGGCGCGGATGTGCGGCTGCATCGACTCGCGGTCCTTGGCGAGCATCGACTTGCGGATCTTGGAGATGACGCCCTCGTAGGTGAGGTTGATGCCCTCGACCTTGATCCTCGTCGGTTCCTTGTAGAGCAGGTCGTGCAGCTCTGCCTTGGTGAATTCGGCGACCGGCTTGTCCATGTCGAAGCCCGCGCCGGCGAAGACGCGGCCGAACCAGCCGTCCATGCTGTAACCGGGCACGGTGATCGCGCCCTGGGCGAGCGACTTGTTCGCGTCGTAGATCTGACTCACGTCGATGTCGCTCACCCGGCCGACGCCCTCGCAGTGCGGGCACATGCCGCCGGTGATGCTGAAGGCGCGGCGCTCCTTGATGCTCTTGTCGCCGCGCTCCACCGTGACCGCGCCGGCGCCGCTGATCGAGGCGACATTGAACGAGAACGCCTGCGGCGATCCGATGTGCGGCTCCCCCAGCCGACTGAAGACGATCCGCAGCAGGGCGTTCGCATCGGTCGCCGTGCCCAGGGTGGAGCGGACGTTGGCTCCCATTTGCCCCTGATCGACGATGATCGCCGTCGTCAGTCCCTCCAGCACGTCGACGTCGGGGCGCGCCTGCGTCGGCATGAATCCCTGCACGAAGGCGCTGTACGTCTCATTGATCATCCGCTGCGAGTCGGCGGCGATCGTGGCGAAGACGAGCGAGCTCTTGCCCGAGCCGGAGACGCCGGTGAAGACCGTGAGCCGGCGCTTGGGGATCTCGAGGCTGATGCCCTTGAGATTGTTCTCGCGCGCACCTCGCACCCGGATCAGGTCGTGGCTGTCGGCGATGTGCCGTTCCGGCGTGTGCCTTGTCGTGGCCATCATCGACTGCCTCCCTCTGTAGCCCCGAAGCGCCATCTCGGCGACCTCACCCGGTTCGATCCCACCATTGTGGGGTAGCCGGTCAGCCGCTGTGCCGCGCGCGCTCGGCCCGGTGCGCCGCGGTGATGGCTCTGAGGTCGTCCACCGTCACTGCCACGAGCGATTCGCGCCGCGTCTGGCCGGGGCGGTCGGGGACGTCTGTGCCGTGCGGGATGTAGAGGGTGGCGCAGCCGGCCGCGAGCGCGGAACGGCAGCCGGTGTCGGAGTCCTCGATCGCTACGCAGCTGACTGGGGCGACATGCAGAGCGTCGGCCGCCAAGCGATACGGCTGCGGGTCCGGCTTCGACCTCGTCACGTCATCGCCCGCGATGACCACCGTGAAGGCCGAGGGGTGCGCGGCGGCGGCCACCTGGACCGCCACGGCGCGGTAGGCCTGGGTCACGAGCGCGCACCGGATGCCCGCCTCGGCGAGCGCCGCCAGGAGGTCGCGAGCACCGGGGCGCCACGGTGGCTCTGACTCCTTGGTGGCGCGCGCGACCTGCTCGACGAGTCGTGCGACAACCTCGGTCGGGCTCAACCGGATGCCGCGGTCTGCCATGATCCGACCGGTCTCGAGCATCGGCTTGCCGGCGAACTCGCTGACCCCGCCCTCTACCCACTCGATCCCGAACTCGGCCGCCAGGTCGATGCGGGCTTGGGTCCACAGCGGCTCGGTGTCGACGAGGGTTCCGTCCATATCCCACAGGACGGCGACGGGCAGTCTGTCGGTGGTCATCGCGTGGTGTCCGTTCCGGTCGGGTGGAACACGTGGTGAGGATGAGAAGTGCCCGCCATCCTGGGCGCTGCTCAGGCGCGAACGGCGAAGCGGTCGCGCAGGCGGCGTTGAGCGTTGTCGTCATCCGAATTCTGCAGGGAGAGCAGTTCCGCGTAAATGCCGTCGCTCGCTGCGAGCTCGGCGGGTGTGCCGATCTCCTGGACCCGCCCGCCGCGCAGGGTCACGATCCGGTCGACGCCCGCGATCGTCGAGAGCCGGTGGGCGATGATGAGGCTCGTCCGCCCGTGCATCAGCTCGTCGAGCCCGGCCTGCACGAGACGCTCGGACTTGGTGTCGAGCGCGCTCGTCGCCTCATCGAGGACGAGGATCGGCGCGTCCTTGAGCAGGGCCCGCGCCACCGCGATCCGTTGCTTCTGGCCGCCCGAGAGCTTCAGACCACGTTCGCCAATCAACGCGTCGTAACCGTCGGGCAGCGCCATGATGAAGTCGTGCGCATGTGCTCGATTCGCGGCCTGGACGAGTTCGGCGTCGGTCGCGTTGGGGCGGCCGTAGGAGATGTTCTCTCGAATCGTGCCCGAGAAGAGCGACGCGTCCTGGAAGACGACGCCGACGTCCCGGCGCAGTTCCTCGGCGCTCAGGGTCGCGATGTCGCGACCGGCGACGTCGATGCGCCCCCCGCGGAGGTCGTATAGCGCCAGCAGGAGGTTCACCAGCGTCGTCTTGCCGCCGCCGCTCTCGCTGACGAGGGCGACCCGCTCCCCCGCCGAGACGTCGAAGCTCACCTCCTGCAGGACATCGCGCTCGGCATAGCCGAAGCGCACCTGCTCGAAGCGGATCATCGAGCCACCGGTTGCTTCCGTGGCAGGTGCGGCGCTCTTGGCGCAGATCGCGAGCGGCTCGCGCACTACCGGTCGATCCATCACGGCCACGTAGTCGACGCTGCCGGTGATGGCGCGCTGACCGGAGTCGACGACATAGCTGAGCATCGACACGGGCTGACGGGCCATGTTCATGAGCTGCACGAGGACGACCATGTCGCCGATGGAGAACAAGCCCTGTGCCGTCCGCGCGAAAACGAGCACGTAACCGGCGAAGAAGATGAGGTCGAGGACGCCGCCGCGCAGGACGTCCATGCGATGCCAATGCCGCGACTGATGCCGCGTCGTGTCGATGGTCCGGTCGAAGCGATCGGTGAACCGGCCCAGCTCACTGTGCTCACGCACGAAGGAGCGCACGACGCGCACCTGGCCGACGACCTCGGCGAACCGACCGCTCGCCTCGTCGATGTCGGCGTTCTTGCGCGTCTCCAAGCGCTGCCAGCGGGCACTCGTCAGCGTGGTGAGCCAGAAGTACAGCGGAAACATGACGGCGAGCAGCACGGCGAGCGGCCAGAAATACCACGCGCTGATGGCAAGGACGGCAGCCGTCGTGACGAGCATCGAGAAGAACGTGTTGGAGAACATCTTCACGAAGTCGGTGACCGCGGTGATCGAGCGGTTGAGCCGGCTGATGATCGTGCCGGTCAGCTCGGAGTCGAAGTAACGTTGCGGCAGCGCGAGCAACCGGTCGTAGTAGCGCTGGGACAGGCTCGCCCGCATCCGTGCGCTCATGACGTCGCCTAGGTATCCCCCGACATTCCCCGCCAGCGTCGAGAGCACCTGGCTCGCGAGCAGCGCCGCCCCCAGCCAGACCGCCGTGCGCACGACATTTGGGCCGGTCCCGCCCGCGGAGGCGATGCCGACGACGAGGTCGGCCGCCCGCCCGATGACGAAGGGCACCGAGATGGTCGCCGCCGACGTGACCAGACCGCACAGCACGATTCCCACGTAGAAGGGCCACAGGTCGCGCGTGAACTCAAGCATGCGTACCAGCGGCCGTAGTCCGGGGTTCGGGCCGTCAGCAGCGTGCCCAGAAGTGTGCCCGGAAGGGTGCCCGGAGGCATGTTCGGGGGTGGGTCGTCGCCGCAGCGTC
>JAUNUZ010000288.1 GCA_030537915.1 Micrococcales bacterium | reverse complement strand
CAACGCTCAGGCGTTGGCCCAGGGGTCACTCGTCCTGTGAATCCTCTTCGGGCTCAAAAGTGTTGGGCTCGTCCTCGAAGCCAACACCGGCGCCTTCGTCGTCCTTTTTTAGTTCCTCGGCGCCATCGTTGCGGTTCTCGTCAGGAGTGTTCTCGCTCATGGCCGAAGGCTACACGTCACCTGACCGAAGGCGTGCTGTGGTGTTGAGAATGTTGCAGGCTGTTCTTGTCCGTTCCGCCGAGTACCGGTTTCCGGGCGTTGATACGGCGCCTTCATGTCGGCCCCGAAGCGACGGGGGCCGTTCCTGAGCGGACGCCGCCCGCCTCGGACGCGGTCCCCTGCCCATCTGACCTAACCTACGTGGCCAGATGAAGGACCGAATGGTGGGAGGAGTTGCTGCTGGAGCAGCGCTGCGAGCCACTGCTCGTACTGCTCGTCGGTCCAGCCGCAGCCGTCGGTGGCCGACAAGTAGAGCCCGACACCGGTGAGCATCCACGCTCGGTCCACTGCGTGTTCTTCGCTGAGCCCTGTGGGGAGAGCATCGCCCTGAGCAAGCGAAGCGATAAGGCCCTGCAGTGCGGCGCGGCGATGACGGTCGCCTTGCTCTCGTAGCTCGTTCATGGCTGGATCTGCCGACGCCTCACTGGATGCCTGGATCAGCACCTTGCTGGACGAGAACAGTGCGGTGGTCCACATCGCGAACGCGTCCAGCTTGGCGAGTGGATCGGGTTCCTGCGCGATGCGCTCCCTCCATTCGGCGTTGCCTGCGTCCTGTTCCATCTGGGCCAATAGGGCCCCCACGATCGCTCCTTTCGAGCCGAAGGTCGCATACACCGTTGGCGTGGCCACGTCGGCACGCATGGCGATGGCTGCCACGGTTGTGCCCGAGAAGCCGTGCTCCGCAAACAGTTCCTTGGCCGCTGCGGCGATGCGTCGCCGCGTCTCCGCCGCGAGTTGTTCACGGGCCGGCGACCGGTACGACCTCTTGGCGTCCCGGCTCGTGTTGTCCGAAACGGTCACTGTCACACCTCCGATATTGACTATAGTCAACTATATCGAATTGGGGTAGGTTTGCAATCATGCACTCGAAGCAGCCGAACCTGTCCAATGGCCGACGATCCGAAAACGGCTTCGGCCCCGCGGTCGGTGAGCCGCCGCCGTGGGTGGATCCGCGGCGGTGGGGCAGCCTGATTGGCTTGGCCGGAGGGATGTGGTTCATTGCCGGCTACTCTCCCTCGTTGGGGCCGGTGGTCTCCACCGTCGTCTTGATCGCCGGGCTTGGGTTGGTCGGGGCGGCGCTGTTCGCCCATTACGTTCGACCTGTGTCGTTGGGACCGATGGAACGGCCTGGCCGGGTTGCGCTGCTCACCTACGTTGCGTGCGTCGTGGGCGAGCTCATCCTCATCAATCTTGGATCGCGGGGACTGACTGCGTCCGGGTACGGCGGTCTGCGCCCGGCTTTGATCGCCGCCGTCGTCGGACTGCATTTCATCCCGTTCGCCTGGGCTTTCGGTGAACGCATGTTCTACGTGCTGGGCAGTCTTGTAGCGGCCCTCGGCGTGGTAGGTCTGCTGGTGGGCGTCATGGGGGTGCCGCACGCAGCCGAGGCATTCGCCGTAACGGCGGGTCTGGTGATGCAGGCAATCATCCTGTTGTATGCACGGGGTCGGTTTGCTCCCCGAGCAACCACCAGGCCCACCGTCTGATCAGCGCCGCCCGTAGGAATAGCGGCAGGCGGCGATGCGGACTTCATCGTCGATCACCTTGTGGACGAGACGATGTTCCCCCGTGATCCTTCGTTACGCGGGATGAGAGGCGGTCGCCCAGTCCGGTGTCGAACGGGCGCTCGTGCCCACCGTTGCTGTGGAGGCGTTCATGTGAGGGCAGGCTCCGGCTGCGGTGCAGTGACGGGGTGTCGAAGGGCGGTCGGCTGACGAGCCGCTCGGAGTCCGTTGAGGATGATGACGACCTCGGCAGCCTCGTGCACAAGCACGATGCCAGCAAGCCCGAGAACCCCAAACAGCGCGAGGGGGAACAGCACGATGATGATCGCCAGGGCGAGTGCGATGTTGGCTGTCATGATGCGTCTGCCGCGGCGGGCGTGGGCCAGCGCTTCGGGGATGAGTCGCAGGTCGTGGCCAGTGAAAGCAATGTCTGCAGATTCGACGGCGGCCGCCGAGCCCTGCAGGCCCATCGCTATACCGACGGTGGCGGTGGCCAACGCGGGTGCATCGTTGATGCCGTCGCCAACCATTGCGGTGGCGCGGGATGTCACCAGGGCCGCGATCGCGTCGGCCTTGTCCTTGGGGAGTTGCTCCGCACGGATGTCTGCGATGCCAGCCTCACCGGCGATCGCACGCCCGGTGATCTCGTTGTCACCAGTGAGCATGATCGTTTCGATCCCCTGGGAATGGAGCATCGACACCATGTCTGCCGCTTCGGGGCGGAGCTCATCGCGCACAGCGACTAGCCCGACGACGTGCCCGTCCGCCTCCACGACCATGACTGTTGCGCCCTGCGCGGCCATTGCGTCGGCGGCGCTTGCGAGGTCGCCGGGATCCAGCCAACGGACATTGCCGACCCGTATCGTCCGCTCGCCCACACGGCCGGTGATGCCGTGGCCCGCGTCTTCCACAACGTCGACGGCGGTGGACGTCTCCTGGGCAGCCGAGGTGATTGCCGCGGCGAGTGGATGGCTACTCGTGGCCTCCACGCTCGCGGCCCACGTCAGCACTTCCCCTCGGGTGACGCCCCGTGTGGGGTGGACGTCAACGACGGTGGGTTCGTTCCTGGTGAGTGTGCCGGTTTTGTCCAGAGCAACCGTACGGATGGTGCCGAACTGCTCGAACGCCTCTCCGGATTTGATGACAACACCGAATCGTGAGGCCGAGCCGATCGCACTGATGACCGTCACCGGCACGGCGATGGCCAGAGCGCACGGCGAGGCCGCGACCAGCACCACCAGCGCCCGTTCGATCCACAGGCCGGGATCACCGACGATGAAGCCGAACAGCACGATCAGCGCAGAGGTGATCAGGACGAGGGGAACGAGCGGTCTCGCGATGCGGTCGGCAAGACGGGCCCGTTCTCCCTTGCGGGTGTGGGCCTGTTCGACCAGGGTGACGATCTGGGTCAGCGAGTTGTCCCGCCCGTCTGCGGTGGCTTCGATTCGCAGGGTTGCGGATCCGTTCACCGATCCGGCGATGACGTTGTCACCTGGTCCCACCTCGACGGGGATCGACTCCCCCGTGACAGCGGATGTGTCCAGGCTCGATCGACCCTCGGCGATCACACCATCTGTTGCGACCCTTTCCCCGGCTCCCACGATGAGCACGTCCAGTTCGCGCACGTCGGCTGCGGGGATCTCCGTGTCGCCGCTCGCGCGGGAGACGCGCACCGAGTCGGGGATGAGCGTGAGGAGAGCACGTAGACCTTCCTTGGCCCGGTCCATCGCCCGGTCCTCGAGTGCTTCCGCGAGGGAGAACAGGAACGCCAATGCTGCGGCCTCTGCGACGTGGCCCAGCAGCACCGCGCCGATCGCTGCCATCGTCATCAACAACCCGACGCCGATGCGGCCGCGCACCAGGCGTCGGACCGCACCGGGAACGAAGGTGTACGCCCCTGCGAACAGCGCGACCCACTGAAAGGCCACCGCCGGGAGCGGGGCTCCCAGCCACCCCAGGCTGTACCCGGCCACCAGGAACACACCGGAGATCGCCGAGGGGAGCAGGGACACGTCCCGCCACCACGGCGCCCGTACGTGAAAGTCGTCGTCGCCACTTCCCCGGGCGGACGACGGGTCCGGGCCGCAGCACGCATCACCCGCTCCAACTGCCTCCGGGCGTGCTTTCGCAAGCGTGGACGGGTGGGCCGGCTTGCCACGCGTCGAGGTGTGGCGCGGCT
>JAUNUZ010000287.1 GCA_030537915.1 Micrococcales bacterium | reverse complement strand
TCTCCGCGCGCCAGCCCTTCCTTGAGGAGCGTGAGCGGGTCCGGGCGGGCCGAGTCCGCTTCCTTGCGCCTGGCGCCGAACAGGAGGGTGCGGACGACCAGCAGGACCAGGACCCAGAATGCGAGCGTGCTCGCGCCCATCACGAGCCACATCGACCAGGCCATGCCGTAGCCGTTTCCCCACATCATCAACGGGTCCTCTCGGTCACGGCCGCTCCACGTGGCGGCACGGACTACGTTCCGTGCCGGAGGTCAATCTGGAACCGTGACGAGGTTGAGGTTTGACGAAGATCCCGAGCGAAACCGGTCGGCGACGCGTCACCCCCGGTGGGGGCGGGGAGACTGTCCGGTGTGAGCACGCCATCATCGCAGAGGCCCGCGAAGGTGCTCGTCGTCGAGGACGAGAGGACCCTGGCCGGCATGATCGCCGCGTATCTGTCTCGCGCGGGATACGCGACGACGATCGCCTACACCGGCCCCGACGGCGTCCAGGCCGTGCGCGACCAGGCACCCGACGTGGTGATCCTCGACCTGGGGCTGCCCGGGCTGGACGGGATCGAGGTGTGCCGCCAGATCCGCACCTTCACCGACTGTTACGTCATCGTCGTCACCGCCCGCAGGGACGAGATCGACACCCTCATCGGCCTGTCCGTCGGTGCCGACGACTACGTGACCAAGCCCTTCAGCGTCCGGGAGCTCGTCGCCCGCGTCCAGACCGTCCTGCGTCGACCCCGCGGCGCTGCCACGGCCGGTGCTGCCGATCGCCAAGGTCAGCAGCCGGTCCGGGTCTTCGGTCAGCTCCGCGTGGACCCGACCGCGCAACGGGTGCACCTCGCCGGAGACGAGGTGGCGTTGACCCCTACCCAGAGAGACCTGCTCATGACTCTGTCGAAACGGCCGACGATGGCGTTCTCCCGCCGTCGGCTCATCGACGATATCTGGGGGAATGACTGGGTCGGCGACGAACACCTCGTCGACGTCCACATCGCCCACCTGCGCCGAAAACTCGGCGACGACCCTGACACCGGTCGCTATGTCACCACGGTCCGCGGCATCGGCTACCGAATGGGCCAAGGGTGACCACCCCCAGACGCCGCTCCGCCAGCGGGCTCGCCACTCGGTTGCTCGCCGGACAGAGCATCGTCCTCATCGCCGGCGCCCTCACCGCAGGCATTGTCGCCGCCATCATCGGGCCGCCGATCTTCCACGATCACCTCCTGCGAGCCGGGCACCAGCAGAACGCCCCCGAGCTGGTGCACATCGAGATGGCCTACCGCGACGCATCCCTGATCTCCGTCGGCATCGGCCTGGTCATCTCCCTGCTCGCCGCCGGTGCCGTGACCTGGTTCCTCGCCCGAGGCCTCCGTCGCCCCCTCGCCCAAGTCACCCAGGCGGCCCGGAAACTCAGCGGCGGGCACTACGCCACCCGGGTCCCAGCCGTCGGATCCGGCACCGAGTTCGAGACCCTCGCCGACGCCTTCAACACCATGGCCGCCCGACTCGAAGGGGTCGAGGACACCCGTCGACGCATGCTCTCCGACCTCGCCCACGAGCTGCGGACTCCGATCGCCACCCTGAGCGCCTACCACGACGGGCTGCACGACGGGATCGCTGAGCTCGGGCCCGAGTCCCGCGTAGCCCTAGCCGAGCAGACCGACCGGCTCGCTCGGCTTGCTGACGATATCGACGACGTGTCCACCGCGCAGGAAGGCCGACTCGGACTTGACCCACGGACCCTGCCCGTTGCCGACCTGCTCTGGGCTGCCCATGAAGGCATGCGCGACCGGTACGCCGAACACGGAGTCAACCTCGTCATCGACACCAGCTTCGCCGCGGGACTGCACGTCCGCGCGGACCGGCCGCGCATGGGCCAGGTCCTCACCAACCTCCTGACCAACGCCCTGCGGCACACCCCGGGCGGTGGCACCGTCACCGTGGCAGCCGGCCGCGACCGGGACGAAGCCACCATCACGGTCACCGACAACGGCGACGGGATGACCCCCGAACAGCTCGAACACGCCTTCGAACGCTTCTACCGGGGCGACACCGCCCGCACCCGCGACCGCACCGGATCCGGCATCGGCCTGACCATCAGCAAGGCAATCGTCGACGCCCACGGCGGCAGCCTCACCGCGTCCAGCGAAGGTCCGGGTGCCGGCGCCAGTTTCGAAGTCGCGCTGCCGGCTGTCCCGGGATGATCTGCTGCAGCCCCCCTTCGAGGGCGCCTGCTGAGCGATCCAGCGCGCTCAGGCGGGTGCCGCGGCGTCGATCTGCAGGATGATGTCGCGCACGGCGTAGGCCTTGATGAGCTCCTCCCACTCCAGACGCGGCTGCGAAGCGAGCCGGACGGGCAGCCGGAGCAGGCGCTGGAGGAAGACGTCGCTCTCCTGCATCGCAATGACGTTGCCTGGGCAGCGATGCGGGCCGTCGCCGAAGCTCATGGCCTCCGGGCGGACGCCCTTGGCGAGCTCTCGCTGCGGGCACAGGGCGAGTGGGTCCGCGCCGACCGCCCGTTCGTCGGCGTTCGCCATCCGGATGTGCAGGTCGATGAGCGCCCCGGCGGGGATCGTGTACGTCTCCTGCCCACCCGTCCCTGGCTGCATGGTGATGGTGATCGGCTCCACCGCACGGCGCAGGAGGTGGCTGACGATCGGCTCCAGGCGCAGGATCTCCTCCAGGATCCGCAAGCGGTGGGCCTCGTCGCCGGCGAGATAGCGCTCGCGCGCGGCCTGGTCATCGAGCAGATGCCAGGTCGCCATCGAGATGAATTCGCGGGTCGTCACCATGCCCGCCGCGCCGTAGGTGACGCACTCGATGAGGATCTCGTCCTCGCTGTAGCCCTGCTCGATGAGGTGGGAGATGACGTCCTGGCGCGGTTGGGCCCGGCGCGCCTCGATGGCCGGCATGACGTCATGGCGGCGGAAGCTGAGCATGGGGGGCACGGAGCGCAGCGAGCGAACGTAGTCGACGATGCGCCCGAAGCGGCCGGTGCCGTCGCTGGGGGCGGCCGGGGGCATCGCGAAGAACGCGTCGAGCCGGCGTGCCATCGCGTTGGGATCGGAGTTGGTCAGGCCGACGACCTGCGCGGCTATCGACACCGAATAGCGCATCGTCACCTTGGCCAGATCCGCGCGGCCGGCGCTCACCATCTCGGCGACGAGCTCGTCGGCACGGGTCGCCATGATGTCTCGGTAGTTCGCGGTGACCGTCACCGGCGCGAAGTACCGCGCGATCGCCTTGCGTTGGCGGCGGTGCGCCTCACCGTCCTGGAAGAGCACGGGCCGTTGGCGCAGGCGGTCGGTGCCGGTGACCATCTCGGCGTTGAATCCGGCCTGAGTCGTGGACGTCGTCGCGCGCAAGACCTGGCGGACCGCGTCGTGAGAGCGCAGCTGCCAGCGTTCCCCGTCGAACTCGACTGCCGGCGTGGCGCAGTCGTCGGGCCGAGCGCTCTTGCGGGCGTAGCTGGCGGCGTGCCTGTTGATCGTGTCGCGGGTGGGCCCCGTAGCGGGGCCGTCGGGCGGCCCCGCCGCGGGGTCGTGGGTCGCGGCGTGCCCATGGGTGGGGCAGCCGTCGATGGCATCGTGCGTCATCGGTGCCTCCGGGGAGCAGACGGTCTTTTCTGCCAGGCTACGGCTGCCCGGTCAACCCACACGCGCGGGCAGATCCTGCCATCGGTGGGAGCGACCAAGCTGCGGGCTATCCGCGCCCGCCTGGCCGAGGGTCAGTTCACCGGCCCGGGCATCACGCCACGAGCGGAGGTGTTGCGCGGCTCTGGCCTGGACCGTGATGCACGTGCAGCTACCGTAGCCCGGTAGGCGTATGTCCAGCGTGGAAGAGGGAGGTGCCGGTGCTTGCGCGGATCCTCCCCCCGGCGGTGCACGTGGTCGAGAGCCGTGCCGACATCGAGGGGACGCTGTTCCCGCAGGAG
>JAUNUZ010000286.1 GCA_030537915.1 Micrococcales bacterium | reverse complement strand
CTCGGCTCACTCGCCGAGCACTATCGCGCCGATCTGAGCAGCTTCTTCGGCATCGACCTGGGCCGTTGGCTCCCCTTCAACCTGGCGCGCACCTGGCACCTGCAGCTGTCGCTCTTCTGGACCGCCGCGTCCTTCCTGGCCGCCGGGATCTTCCTCACCCCCTTCGTGTCGCGTCGCGAGCCGAAGAACCAGCATGTCCTCGTCTACATCCTGCTCGGCGCCGTCGCCTTCGTCGTCTTCGGCTCGATGTTCGCAGAGGCCATGTCGATCCACGGCGTCTCGTGGGCCAAGGGACCGCTTTTTGCACAGCAGTGGGAATACCTCGACCTGCCGTTCTTCTTCCAGTCGCTGCTCACCGCGGGCCTCTTCATCTGGATCGCCATCATCTACCGCGGGATCCGCTCGCGCCTGGCAAGCGAATCCCGCGGCAATATGCCGTGGCTCTTCTTCTACGCAGCGCTGGCCATCCCGGCGTTCTACGCAGTCGGCTTGCTCGCCCGCACCGATTCACACCTGACGGTCGCGGAGTTCTGGCGCTTCTGGGTCGTGCACCTGTGGGTCGAGGACTTCCTCGAACTCTTCACGACGGTCATGGTCGCCTACGTCTTCGTCATGCTCGGCGTCGTCCGGGAGAAGATCGCGCTCGGCATCATCTTCCTTGACATCATCCTCTACTCACTCGGTGGCGTCATCGGAACGATGCACCACCTCTACTTCTCCGGCACCCCGGTCGAGCACATGGCGCTGGGCGCCTTCTTCTCTGCTGCCGAGGTCATCCCGTTGACCTTCCTCACCGTCGAGGCTTGGGCGTTCATGCAGCTCGGGGCTCGGCAGGAGACCAAATCGACGTCACCCTTCCCGCATCGCTGGGCGGTCATGTTCCTCGTCGCGGTGGGCTTCTGGAATTTCCTCGGCGCGGGCGTCTTCGGCTTCCTCATCAACCTGCCGATCGTCTCCTACTACGAGATCGGCACGGCCCTCACGGCCAATCACGCGCACGCCTCGATGATGGGCGTCTACGGCATGCTCGGGGTCGGCTTGGGGATGTTCGCACTGCGCTATCTCACCCCCGCCGAGAAGTGGTCGGACAAGCTCGCCAAGATTTGCTTCTGGAGCCTCAACATCGGTCTGGCCTGGATGGTCTTCGCGACCCTCTTGCCGCTGGGCGTGCTGCAGCTTTATCAGTCGGTCGGCAACGGATACTTCGAGGCGCGCACGCTCAACTTCCTCACCGGCGACACGAACAAGTTGCTCGAATGGGGTCGGCTGCCCGGCGACGTGCTCTTCATCCTCGGCGGCTGTCTGCCGTTCTTGTGGATGGCCTTCCAGGGGCTGCTCGGCTACCGCAAGGGTCTGGTCGTCGAGGAGCTGCCCGAGGAGGTGCTCTACACCGAGCTCCGCCGCGACAAGAAGTCACGCAGGTAGCACCATGGGTCAGCCAAGCCTCGATGTCACCCTCGTCTGCGTGTATGCCGTCGTCCTGCTCGTTATTGCGGTGGCCTTCGACAGGCTGGGCGTGCGTAGCGCTCAGCGATCGGCCTCGTGGCGGACCGGCAACTTCCTGTACCACGACGACGCCGACGCCTGGAAGTGTCACGAGGACCAGTGGCTGTGGCCCGCCTCCTTCGACCCGGAGAAGCGCGTCGTGCGTTATGTCGGCCAGCACGCAATCTGCGGGCGGTGCCCCGCGAAGGCCGAGTGCTCCCCGACGCCGGGGCCGCGTGAGCTGACCCGCCAGGTCGACCCGTGGCCGCACTCGGAGGCGGGCCGCTTCCACCGCGGGGTCAGCCTCGCCGTCGCGGCGGTGGCGTTGATGATGGTGCTCGTGACGCTGTTCTTCTCCCCTCGCACCCCGTCCGACGTCGTCCTGCTGCTGGCGGCGCTCGCGCTGGTCCTGGCCGTGGGAATTCCGCTGGCGCGCCACCTGTGGAACACTCCCGACGGTTTCCCCGAGCACCTGAACCTCGACCACGGCGAGGACTTGACGCCCAGCACGCCCACTGCCCCGGGCGCTCCGGTCGCGTTGGGGATGCCGGTGACGCTGTCACCGAGCCAGATCGACGCCGCGCTCGCTCGGCACCGCTCGGGCAGCTCGAGCGACAGGAAGACCGCGCGCTATACGAGCACCACCCAGAGCGCGACGACACCGTCGCGCTACGCCAGTGACCGGAGGCCGTCCTGATGCCGATGTGGAGCGTGCCCGTCGCGGCGCTGGTGGTCGTGGTGGGCATCCTCGCCTGGCTCTCGATCAAGGTGGTGCCGGAGTACGAGCGGGGAGTCGTCTTCCGACTCGGCAAGCTGCGGCCCCTCTACCAAGCCGGCCTGCACCTGCTCATCCCGGCGGTAGACCGGCTGCAACGCGTCGACACGCGCATCGTCACGCTGACGATCCCGCCACAGGAGGTCATCACCAAGGACAACGTGCCAGCCCGCGTCAATGCGGTCGTGCTCTTCAACGTGGTCGATCCCCTCTTGGCCATCATGAAGGTCGAGAACTACGCCGTGGCGACGAGTCAGATCGCCCAGACGACGCTGCGCTCCGTGCTGGGACGGGCCGAACTGGACACCCTGCTGGCGCACCGCGACGACCTCAACGCGGCGCTGCGCGACATCATCGAGATCCAGACCCAGCCGTGGGGGGTCAAGGTGTCGGTCGTCGAGATCAAGGACGTCGAGATCCCGGAGCAGATGCAGCGGGCGATGGCTCGCGAGGCGGAGGCGGAGCGCGAGCGGCGCGCCAAGATCATCAACGCCCGAGGTGAGTTGCAGGCCAGCGAGGAGCTGCGGCAGGCCGCCGACACACTCTCTCGCAGCCCCGCATCCTTGCAGCTGCGTTACCTGCAGACGCTGCTCGAGCTCGGCGCAGACCAGAACTCGACCGTCGTCTTCCCGCTGCCCATGGAC
Source organism: Micrococcales bacterium (assembly GCA_030537915.1). Taxonomy (GTDB): domain Bacteria; phylum Actinomycetota; class Actinomycetes; order Actinomycetales; family Dermatophilaceae; genus Kineosphaera. Next base: position 1,039 of record JAUNUZ010000286.1, on the reverse strand, counting down.
ATCGTGGGTCCGCTGCTCGGCAAACTCACCGGGACTCCGGCGGCGGCGCCGGTAGCGGCGGAGCCGACTGCGACGCCGACTCCGGTACCGGGGCCGGCAGCCGCGCCGGAGCCGTCCGCCACGCCAGACGCGTACTACGCGCCTCCTGCGCTCTAGCGCCGCGGTCGCGCAGCCCCGGTAGGCTGCGCGGGCCCGGTCCCCCTCGCAGGACCCGCCTCGGAAGGTCAGCGTGAACGTCGCCGAACTCTTCCAATCCATCCCACCGATCCTTGTCTGCGTCGTCGTCGCGCTGGTCGTCGGGATCGAGTCGGCGGGTATTCCCCTCCCAGGCGAGGTCACGCTCATCACGGCGGCCGTGCTGTCCTCCACGGGTGGCCTGGCCGTCTCGCCGCTGTGGCTGGCGGTGGCCGGGGCGGCCGGCGCCATCACCGGGGATTCAACCGGCTATGCGGTGGGGCACCGCTTAGGCCGCCGGCTGTTGGCCGTACTGCAGCGTCGATTCCCTGCGCACTTCTCCCCCGAACTGATCGCCTACGCCGAGCACGTCATGACGAGCCGTGGCGTATGGGCGGTCTTCTTCGGACGGTTCGTCGCCCTGCTCCGGATGTTCGCGGGGCCGGTGTCCGGCGTCCTGCGGATGCCCTACCACCGCTTCCTGCCGGCAAATGCCCTGGGCGCGCTGCTGTGGGCGTTCGGCACGATCTACGCCACGTACTACCTGGGTACCGTCGCCCAGAGCGTCCTGCAGGACGCCGCGTGGGTCGGCCTCGCGGCGGTCGCCTTGCTCGCCATCACCGTGAGCCTCTTCCTGCGCCGCCGGGTGGCGGCAGCGGTCGCGGCCTACGCCGCGGCCCACCCCGACGAGGTCGCCGCCGCCCGCCTCGCCCCGACGACCTGAGGCGTTCTTTCGATGCGGGGCAGCCCGATTTCCTCGCGGGCTTGGCTCGCGGTACAGTCTCTAACCGTTGCGCTTCTTCGCAACGAGCACCCGTAGCTCAACGGATAGAGCATCTGACTACGGATCAGAAGGTTAGGGGTT
>JAUNUZ010000285.1 GCA_030537915.1 Micrococcales bacterium | reverse complement strand
GGACGGCGCGTGTGCCTGCGCTCCCCCATCGGGCACCGCCGAGGCAGGGCGGGACTGGGGCGCGGTCGAGCCGGACTGGGCCAGCGGCCGCGACCCTGGGGAGCCTTCGCCCGGCTGCGCGGTCGAAGGGGGACCGGATCTTGCGGAGGTCGAGCCGCCGGCCGAGTTCGTCGTCGAAGGGGCGCTTGCCTCGCCCGCTGGTTCGGAATACCGGCCACCGCTCCCGACAGAGCCTCCCGCCGAAGTGCCCGGCGGCTGCTCGTACTCCTCTTGCGGGTGCTTGCGACTGAACATGTCAGTGGCCTCCCTGCGCGTGCGGCGCACCGTAGGTGTCTGCGGGGACCGCGGCCCAGCCCTGGTCGTAGGCGTCCCAGCGCACCCGGTCACCCCGGAAGACGGGACCCTCGACGCAGGAGCGCAACATGCGGGTGACCCCGTCGTTGCCGCGGATCGGCATGACACACGTCATACATACCCCGATGCCGCAGGCCATCGACTCCTCGACTGCGACCTGCGCGACCGCGCCGAACTCACCGGAGATGCGCGTGACGGACTCCAGCATCCCCATCGGTCCGCACGCGTAGACGACGGAGGCGTCGGACTTCCTGAGCACCTCGGGCAGGACGTCGCTGACCCAACCCTTGCGCCCGCGCGAGCCGTCATCGGTCACAACGGTCACCCCGTCGGCATACCGCTGCGCCTTGTCGACCCCGAAGAGCCGGTCCTTGGTCGCGGCGCCGAGCACGAGCTCCACGCGACAACCGCGCTCACGCAGGGCCGAGGCCAGCCAGAACAGGGGCGCGCTGCCGTAGCCGCCGCCGACCAGGACGCACGACACCCGCTCACGCGGCAGCGGGAAGGGGCGCCCCATCGGACCGACGAGATCGACCGATTCGCCGACCTGCAGGTTGACGAGCCACTGGGTCCCGGGGCCGTTCGCCGCGACCACTATGTCGAGGATGTCCTCTTCGGAGCGGTCCGCCGCCGGGCTGACGGCATGCAGCGAGAAGCTGCGGCGCAGCAGGTGCGCTGGACGGGCCGTCTGCAGCGGCGCCGGTCCACCGATCGTCAGCGCGACGAACTGGCCCGGTCGCGCGAGATCAGGCACGCCGGGTGCCGCGAACGTCATGTACTGGTAGTCGCCGGCCGGCCTCGTCGCGACCAGCCGCGCGTCCACGTGCACGACGGGGTCGACCCGCGCATCGCCCCTCTTGCTCACGGCGTCTCCTGCCCGCGCAGCGTCGCGACCCGCCGGGCTTCGTCAAGTCGAGCGGCGTGCTCTTGCAGGCTCGTCACCGTGATCTGACCGTCGCGCTGCGCTTCGATTCCCTGGACCGCCGCGCCGAGCTGCTGGACCGTCGTGATGATAGGCCGATCCATGCTCGTGGTGGCGGTGCGGATCGCGTACCCATCGCGTCGCGCGTTCCCGCTGCCCGGGGTGTTGACCACCATGTCGACGGCACCGGCAAGGATCTCCTCGACGATGGTCGGCTCGCCGTTAGGACCGGATCCTTGGCTGTGCTTGCGCACTACGGTCGCCCGAATCCCGTTGCGGCGCAGTACCTGCGCGGTGCCGACGGTGGCCAGGAGCTCGAAGCCGAGGTCGGCGAGGCGCTTGATGGGAAAGACCATCGCACGCTTGTCGCGGTTGGCGACCGAGACGAAGACGCGCCCGGAGACGGGCAGGCCCCACAGGGCGCCCATCTGCGTCTTGGCGAAGGCAGGCCCGAAGTGCTCGTCGATGCCCATGACCTCACCGGTCGAGCGCATCTCGGGGCCGAGAACGGAGTCGACGACCCGCCCGTCGCGCGTTCGGAATCGCTTGAACGGCAAGATCGCTTCCTTGACCGACACCGGCGCGTCGATGGGCAGGTCCGAGCCGTCGCCCTGCGCCGGCAACATGCCCTCCTCGCGCAGCTGCGCGATCGTTGTGCCGAGCATGATGCGCGCCGCGGCCTTGGCCAGCGGCACGCCGGTCGCCTTGGCGACGAAGGGCACGGTCCGGCTCGCCCGCGGGTTCGCCTCCAGGACGTAGAGGATGTCCTGAGCGAGCGCGAACTGCACGTTCATCAGGCCGCGGACGCCGATCCCCTGGGCCAATAGGCGCGAGGACTCCCGCACCCGCCCGAGCTCACCGGGGCCCAGAGTCACCGGCGGGATGACACAGGCGGAGTCTCCGGAGTGGATCCCGGCCTCCTCGATGTGCTCCATGATCCCGCCGACGAAGATGTCGGCTCCGTCGTAGAGGACGTCGACGTCGATCTCGATCGCGTCGTCGAGGAAGCGATCGACGAGCACGGGGTGCTCGGGGTTGGCGCTCGTCGCTCGATCGACGTAGGTGCGCAGAGTCTCGTCGTCGTAGACGATCTCCATGCCCCGGCCGCCGAGCACGTAGCTGGGCCGGACGAGAACCGGGTAGCCCACGTCCCCGGCAACCCGGACCGCCTCCTCGGCGGAGTAGGCGATGCCGTGCTTGGGCGACGGAAGGCCAGCCTCGTCGAGGACGCGACCGAAGTGCCCGCGGTCCTCGGCGAGGTCGATGGCCTCGGGCGACGTGCCGACGATCGGCACCCCTTCGGCCTTGAGCGCCTTCGCGATCCCCAGCGGCGTCTGCCCACCCAGCTGCACGATGACGCCTGCGACCGGGCCGACAGCCATCTCCGCGTGCACAACCTCAAGGACGTCCTCGAGCGTCAGCGGCTCGAAATAGAGTCGACTGCTCGTGTCGTAGTCGGTCGAGACGGTCTCGGGATTGCAGTTGATCATGACCGTGTCGAAGCCCGCCTCGCGTAGCGCGAAACTCGCGTGCACACAGGAGTAGTCGAACTCGATCCCCTGCCCGATGCGGTTCGGACCCGATCCCAGGATGAGCACGGCCGGTCGCTGCCGGGGCAGGACCTCGGTCTCCTCGTCGTAGGAGCTGTAGTAGTAGGGCGTCGCGGCCGCGAACTCCGCCGCGCAGGTGTCCACGGTCTTGTAGATCGGGCGGATGCCCAGGGCGTGTCGGACACCGCGCAGAACCGCCTCCGGCATCCCCAGGATCTCGCCGAGCTGGGCGTCGGAGAAGCCATGCCGCTTGGCTAACCGGATCGCCTCGGGCCGCAATCGCCCACTCGTCCTGACGTCCTCGGCGACTGTCCGGGCAACCTCGTTGAGGAGCTGGATTTGATCGAGGAACCACGGATCAATGGCCGTCGCCTCGTTGACCTCGGCGACGCTCAGGCCGCCGCGCAGCGCCTGCTGGACGAGCAGGATCCGCCCGTCCGTCGGCGTCATCGCCTGCTGGAGCAGGGCGCGGGCCTGCTCGCGGCTCGGCTCCTCCTCGCGACGCCAGTGGAAACTCCCGTCCTTGCGCTCGACGGAGCGCAGCGCCTTCTGCAGCGCCTCGGTGAAGTTGCGGCCGAGGCTCATCGCCTCACCGACCGACTTCATCGTCGTCGTCAGCGTCGGGTCGGCTGCCGGGAACTTCTCGAACGCGAACCGCGGCACCTTGACGACGACATAGTCCAGCGTCGGCTCGAAGCTCGCAGGGGTCTGCTTGGTGATGTCGTTCGGAACCTCATCCAGGGTGTAGCCGATGGCCATCTTGGCGGCGATCTTGGCGATCGGAAAGCCGGTCGCCTTGCTGGCCAGCGCGCTGGAGCGGCTCACGCGGGGATTCATCTCGATGACGATGACGCGGCCGTCCACGGGGTTGACCGCGAACTGGATGTTGCAACCACCGGTTTCGACGCCGACCTCGCGGATGATCGCGAGCCCGACGTCGCGCAGCTTCTGGTACTCGCGGTCGGTGAGGGTCAGCGCCGGCGCGACGGTGATCGAGTCGCCGGTGTGCACTCCGACGGGGTCCACGTTCTCGATGGAGCACACCACGACGCAGTTGTCGGCGCGGTCGCGCATCACCTCGAGCTCGTACTCCTTCCACCCCAGGATCGACTCCTCCAGGAGCACCTCGGTGGTCGGCGAG
>JAUNUZ010000284.1:271-3976 GCA_030537915.1 Micrococcales bacterium | reverse complement strand
CTGACGACCTCGGGCGCCCCCGCCTGAGCTTTCCTCATGGGCGGTGGCGCGCCTATCCTGGATAGATCCGTGCGGCCGAGGCTGTCGATGCTTTGGACGCGGTCGAGGCAGGGAGGGGCTGGCGTGAGTCTGCTGAATCGGGTCCTCTGCGCGCTCATGGCTACCCTCGTGGTCGCGTTGCCGATCCTGTCCTCGCAGCCGACGGTCGCCGCGCTCGCCGCGGCCACCCTCGCCGCGCTGGCCATCGCGTGGTCAGGTCGACGCACCCACCTCGCGCCCGCGGCGGTCCCCGCTCGTGTCGGGGCGCGACACCGCTACGACCTCACGCCGCCGTGGCGCTGCCCGGACGCGCCGCGCACCCCACGCCGACCCCGAGCTCCCGGACAGGGTTGAGGCGCCCCACGCCCCCCCTTACCGCGCTACGCGCGGTGGGGGCCTGTTACACGCGCAGACGTCAGCCCCCAGTCCTTCGCCGACCCCGCATCGCGGGGTGAGGAGTTCGCCATGCTTGACATCGCTCTACCCTTCCACCTCCTGCAACAGCTCGTCGCCACGGTCCTGGCCGCCGCACACAGCGGCCTGGCGGCCCTCGGTCTGGCACCCGACTCCGGCCTCACCTGGTCCCTGTCCATCGCCGTGCTCGTCGTGTCCGTCCGGGTCGCGCTCCTGCCGCTGGCCGCCCACGGGATCCGCACCGCCCGCGCCGCCGCCCGGGCGCGACCGGCCCAGCAGGAGGTGACCCGGCGCTACGCGGGCAAGCGCGACCTGGAGAGCCTGCAGGCCATGCGCGCGGAGCAGCGGGCCATCCACGCCGAGCACGGCGTCTCGGCGCTCGGCTGCCTGCCCGTGCTGCTGCAGCTGCCGATCCTCTTCGCCCTCTATGGGGCCCTCTCGGCCGTCGCGACCCGGCAACCCATCGGTGCGATGGACGTCGCTCTCGTCGCCTCGGCCGGATCGGCGTCGTTGCTCGGCGTGACGCTCGCGGACCGGTGGGGTGGCACCTGGGCTGCCTCCCCATGGCACGCACTCGTCATCGTTGCGCTTGCGGCCACGTCCGCGGGGCTGAGCTACACGACGCAGCGCTGGTTCGTCCTGCCGAACACGGTCCTGGCAGGGCTGCCGACCCAGATGGCCCACGTGCACCGGTTCATGCCGGCCCTCTCTGCGGTGGGCGTGCTCTTTGCAGCCGGCGCGGTGCCGGTCGGACTGCTCGTCTACTGGGTGGCTTCGAACGCCTGGACGCTGGGACAGTCGGCGGTCGTCTGCCGCTGGTTCCCGACGCCCGGGTCCGCCGCGTTCACGGCATGGGAGGCGCGCCGGGCCTGAGCATGCAGGGGGAGCACCTCGCCGGGCGAACTTCGCGCAGACGCCGCCCGGCGGTGGCAGCCGTATCGCCGCCTGACTACCGTCGACCTGGTGACCAACGCGCAGCTCGATGACCAAGGCCGACCCGAACCGCCCCTGGCAACCGGCGAAATCGGAACGCTCCTGGGCTTCCTGGATTTCCAGCGCGCAACGCTGGAATGGAAATGCCGCGACCTGCGTGACGAGCAGCTGCGCACCGTCCTCCCACCGAGCTCCTTGACGCTGGGCGGGATGCTCAAGCACCTGGCGTACGTCGAGGACTACTGGTTCGTCGAGACGGTGGGCGAGCAGCCCGCCCCGCCGCCGTGGGGGGAGGTCGATTGGCGGGCGGACAGCGACTGGGACTGGCACAGCGCCGCGAAGGAGTCCGGCCAAGCCTTGCGGGGACGGTGGGCCGAGCGCGTCGAGAACTCTCGCGCCATCGTGGCCGAGCAGCTGGCCAACCCCGTGAGCGAGCCACTCGCGCACACGTATCCGGCGTGGGACGGTCGCGCCGAGGTCTCGCTACGCTGGGTGCTCACGCACATGATCGTGGAGTACGCGCGCCACAACGGCCACGCCGACCTCCTCCGCGAGGCCATCGACGGCCAGACCGGCGGGTAGCCCGCCCACCGACACCCCGGCCCCCGGCCCCACAGTCGGGCGGCCCGGGTCGGGACGAGGGCGGAAGCTACATCTGGATGCCGATGTACTTGACCTCAAGGAACTCATCGATCCCGATGGCGCCGCCCTCGCGGCCCAGGCCCGACTGCTTGACGCCGCCGAAGGGGGCGGCCGGGTTGGACACGACGCCCTGGTTGAGGCCGACCATGCCGGACTCGATGGCCTCGGCCACGCGCAGGGCGCGGCGCAGGTCATTGGTGAAGACGTAGGCGACCAGCCCGAATTCCGTGTCGTTGGCCTTGCCGATCGCTTCGGCCTCGGTCGAGAACGGCGTCAGCGGGGCAACAGGGCCGAAGATCTCCTCGCGCGCCATCTTCGCTTCCGGGGTCACGCCGGTGAGCACTGTCGGATCGAAGAAGAAGCCGTCGCGATCTGGTGCCGAGCCACCGACCAGCACCGTCGCACCCGTGGTGATCGCGTCGTCTACCAGCTGGGTGACCTTGTCTTGGGCCGCGTCATCGATGAGCGGTCCGACATCGGTCCCCGCGTCGAGTCCGTTGCCGATCTTGAGCTCGCCCATCTTCGCGGCGAGCTTGGCGCCGAACTCCTCGATGATCGAGTCGTGCACGTAGATGCGGTTGGCCGCGGTGCACGCCTCGCCCATGTTGCGCATCTTGGCGAGCATCGCTCCGGCCACGGCCTCGTCCAAGTCGGCGTCCTCGAACACGAGGAAGGGGGCATTCCCCCCCAGCTCCATCGACGTGCGCATCACCTTGTCGGCGCACTGCGCGAGCAGGATCTTGCCCACCTTGGTCGAGCCGGTGAAGCTCAGCTTGCGGGCCAGGCCGGAGCGGATGAGCGGCTCCATCGTGTCGCCGGATTTCGTCGCGGTGACGCAGTTGACGACCCCCCCGGGCAGCCCCGCCTCGACGAGGATTTCCATCAGCGCGAGCATCGACAGCGGCGTCTGGTGCGCCGGCTTGATGACGCTTGTGCACCCCGCTGCGATGGCGGGGCCGAGCTTGCGGGTGCCCATCGCCATCGGGAAGTTCCACGGCGTGATGAGGATGCACGGCCCGACCGGCTGCTTGGTGATAAGGAAGCGCGCGGTGCCTGCGGGCGCCGTCGCGAAACCGCCGCCGACCCGCACCGCTTCGGCCGCGAAGTGCCGGAAGAATTCGGCCGCGTAGACGATCTCACCCTTCGCCTCGGCCAGCGGCTTGCCCATCTCCATCGTCATCAGCTCGGCGAGTGAGTCAGCGCGCTCGATGAGCAGCTCGAAGGCCCGCGTCAAGATGTCCGCGCGCTGACGCGGGCTCGTCTTGGCGAAGTCGGCCTGTGCGGCCACGGCTGCGTCGAGCGCCATGCGGCCGTCGGCCGGAGAGGCGTCCGCGACAGTACACAGGACCTCACCGGTCGCGGGGTCGAGAACCTCGAAGGTCGCGCCGCCTTCGGCGTCCACCCACTCGCCCCCGATGAAGAGCCTCTTGCTCACCTTGTCGACCACTGCGCTGCTCATCGCTTCACTCCAGACGTTGTGACGGGTGCCTCACTGACGATCCTGCCAGAGGCGCTGACATGGGGTCCGCTCGACCGGGGAGCAGCCGCCTGCGAACGCCAGCACGGCCATCGTCGCGAGCTGTCCGACGATCGGCGGAAGACCGGGGTGTCCTCCATCCTGCAGCGCAGATACATTCCGATGAGACCCAGCGGGCCGGCGACGAAGAACGGAATTCG
>JAUNUZ010000284.1:0-261 GCA_030537915.1 Micrococcales bacterium | reverse complement strand
GGCGGTCACCCGCCGGCGTTCCTAGGAGCGAGCTCGGTCAGGGCGCTCAGACGCGATCGACGGCGATCGGGCCGGTGACGGGAATCTCGGTGCCGCGTATGGTGACGCCCTTGGTCTCGATCATTCTGCTGCGCAGATACATTCCGATGAGACCCAGCGGGCCGGCGACGAAGAACGGAATTCGCCATCCCCAGTCCTGCAGCTGGGATTCGGAGAGCGTGTTGATCGCACCGAGCATGATGAGCGCAACGAGATTGAAGC
>JAUNUZ010000283.1:254-3981 GCA_030537915.1 Micrococcales bacterium | reverse complement strand
CATCGGCACCCAGGTCGCCCAGGTGCCCGCCATGCCCACCCTCGCGGTGGGCATCCTGCTCCTCGTCGTTGCAAGCGCCATTCAGTGGCGCGAGGTTGGCTCCAACCGCGACCCCGTGCAGCCTCCGGCGGAGGCGGACGGTGTTGGCCGTAGCGTCGAGGAGCCGACCCCTGTCTCCGCGGCGCTCACGGTCACGCTCATGTATCCCGTGGTAACCCTCGTCTTCATCGCCGTGAACCGGCTCATCGCGGCTTGAGCGCGGTAGTCGACTTGGGCGGACTGCCTGCGGGTTTGTAGGCTAGGGCTAGACCCACCACGTCCCGATGCAGTAGCAGAAGTGTGCCGCCGGGGCGGGCGCGGCCTGCGCGGTCGGCCGGATCGAAGAGATCTGTCACGCGGTGGGGAGCGCCAGGCATCCGATCCATTTCGAGAGGGCGCACATGAACGTCGTTGTCTGTGTCAAGCACGTGCCCGACGCGCAGTCGGACCGCAGTTTCGAGACCGGGGACCACACCACCGACCGGGACTCCGTCGACGGGCTCCTGTCCGAGCTCGACGAGTATGCCGTCGAAGAGGCGTTGAAGATCAAGGAAGCCGGCAAGGCCGACGAGGTCACGATCCTGACTGTGGGTCCGGCCAGAGCGGCGGACGCCGTGAAGAAGGCGCTGCAGATGGGCGCCGACAAGGGTGTGCACGTCAGCGACGAGGGAATCGCTGGGTCAGACGCGCCCGCGACCTCCCTCGTCCTTGCCGAGGCGATCAAGAAGATCGGCGGGGTCGACCTGGTCCTGCTCGGCATGGCGTCGACCGACGGCACGATGTCGGTCGTCCCGGCGATGCTGGCCGAGCGTCTGCATCTGCCGCAGGTCACGTTCGCCTCGGAGTTGACGCTCGAGGACGGCTCGGTGACGATCCGTCGCGACGGCGATGTCGCGACCGAGATCATCCAGGCCTCCCTTCCGGCGGTCGTCTCCGTCACGGATCAGATCAACGAGCCGCGCTACCCCTCGTTCAAGGGGATCATGGCCGCCAAGAAGAAGCCGGTGGAGACGTGGTCGCTGGCCGACCTCGGCGTCGACGCCGCGTCGGTGGGCCTGAACGCCGCGTGGACCAAGGTCGAAGAAGTGGTCCAACGGCCCCCACGCCAGCAGGGCCTCATCGTCACCGACGATGGCAACGGCGGCGCGGTGCTGGCCCAGTACCTGGCCATGCAGAAGTTCATCTGAGATCCGCGAGCTGGAAGGTAGGACGATATGACCGAGGTTCTCGTGCTCGTCGACCACGTCGACGGCCAGGTCCGCAAGACCACCTCCGAAATGCTTACGCTCGCAGCGCGGCTGGGGGAGCCCTCCGCCGTCTTCATCGGTGACGGTGTCCAGGAGGCTACGCCGGCGCTGGCCCGCTACGGCGCACGGAAGATCTACCAGGTTTCCGATGCCGACATCGAGAGCTATCTCGTCGCCCCGGTCGCCGAGGTGCTCGCACAGCTCGTCGAGTCGGCGCAGCCCGCGGCGGTGCTGCTGTCCAGCTCCGCGCACGGCAAGGAGATCGCCGCCCGGCTGGCGATCAAGACGGACTCCGGGCTCATCACGGACGCGGTCGATGTGGAGGTCGCAGATGCAGGGGTGCTCGCGACACAGTCCGTCTTCGCCGGCTCCTATACGGTCAAGTCCACGGTGACCCACGGGACGCCGATCTTCACCGTGAAGCCCAATTCCGCGACTCCGCAAGAGCGCCCAGGTGACTGCCAGGTCGAGGTCGTGAACGCGACCGTCTCCGACGCGGCGAAGGCCTCCCGGATCGCAGAGCGTCGCGAGAAGCGGGCGACGGGGCGCCCAGAGCTCAGCGAGGCGGCCATCGTCGTCTCTGGCGGGCGTGGCACGGCCGGGGACTTCTCCCCGGTCGAAGCGTTCGCCGATGTCCTCGGCGCGGCGGTCGGAGCCTCGCGGGCGGCCGTGGATGCGGGGTGGTATCCGCATACGAGTCAGGTCGGGCAGACCGGCAAGCAGGTGTCGCCCCAGCTTTATGTGGCATGCGGCATTTCCGGTGCTATTCAGCATCGCGCTGGAATGCAGACGAGTAAGACGATCATCGCGGTGAACAAGGACGAAGAAGCGCCCATCTTCGAGCTTGTGGACTTCGGCGTAGTCGGTGACCTTTTCACCGTGTTGCCGCAGGCCACCGAGGCGGTCCAGGTGCAGAAGGGCTGAGCTCGCCCCGGCCCGTCAGGGTCGGCGGCGCCTCCGTTGCGCACCCTCGAATCGAGGCATGCCCCGCATCCGGCCCTCCGGTGCGGGGCATCCACCTGATTCGTGTCCACCCCGGACAACACTGAACCCCGACGGCTTCGGGGGGCAGCGTCGGGGCTCAGTGGATCAGGGGGATCGCAATATAAAGTTGGTATCTGCAGCGCGTCGGCCGCAGCGAGCGGTGGGGTCATTCGCATACCTATTCGGCCGCTTAGACGACATTCCCAGCCCTTGTGTTGTTTTTAAGGTAGCCCAAGTGACGGTTGAAAGTAGAACTACCGGGGTGGGGCTTTGCGCAAGAATGCCTTTCGTGGGCAAAGTCACAGCGCTCCGATCGTGTGCGGTGCGTTGGCCACGAGGCGCCCCCGCCGGGTGATTGGGCCGGCGCTTGCGCAATCGCTCTAGACTCGGTCGCGTGACATCCGCCCGTGTGTATCTGGATCACGCCGCCACGACGCCCGTGCTGCCGGCGGCCGTCGAGGCCATGAGCGAGGAGTTCGCCCAGGTCGGTAACGCCTCGTCGCTGCATGGCAGCGGCCGGGATGCCCGGCGGCGTCTTGAGGAGCGGCGCGAGCAGATCGCCGGCGCGCTCGGCGCCCGGCCGTCGGAGGTCATCGTCACCTCGGGTGGGACCGAGGCGGATAATCTCGCGATGCTCGGCCTCTATCGGGGTCGGCTGCAGCAGGACCCTTGCCGCAGCCGGATCGTCGTCTCCGCAATCGAGCATCCCGCGGTCCTAGACGTCGCGAACACCCTCGCCGAGCGGGAGGGCGCGCAGGTCACGTGGGTGGCGCCCGACCCCGACGGAATCATCACCGCGCAGGCCGTGCGCGCCGCGATCGCCGACGGGGACCCGCGCGACGTCGCCCTCGTCGCGTGCATGTGGGTCAACAACGAGGTCGGCACCATCGCGCCGATCGCGCAGATCGTGCAGGTTGCCGACGAGCACGGCATCCCGGTGCACGTCGACGCCGTCCAGGCGATCGGCAAGATTCCCTTCGATTTCCATGCCTGCGGGATCACGACGGCAGCTGTCTCCGGGCATAAGATCGGCGGTCCGACGGGCACTGGGCTGCTGTTGGCGCGCCGCGATGCGGCTCTGGCGCCCGTGTCGCTCGGAGGAGGTCAGGAGCGCGGAATTCGCAGTGGCACCCTCCCCGGAGGGCTGGTCGCCGGGTTGGCGCCGGCGCTCCTCGCAGCTGTCGAGGCGCAGCCTGCCGAGGCCGTCCGCCTGGCTGCCCTGCGGGACCGCATCATCAGTGGGGTGCGTTCGCTTGTGCCCGGCACGCTCGTCACCGGTGCCTGGGCGCCGGGCGACATCACGCGGCGCAGCCCGGCGAACGCGCACCTTCTCATCCCGCAGTGCGAGGGCGACTCGCTGCTCTTCCTCCTGGACGCTGCCGGTATCGAGTGCTCGACCGGCTCGGCCTGCCACGCCGGGGTGCCGCAGCCGAGCGATGTCGTCTTGGCGATGGGGT
>JAUNUZ010000283.1:0-244 GCA_030537915.1 Micrococcales bacterium | reverse complement strand
AGGCCCGCGGCGCCCTGCGGCTGAGCCTGGGCCACACGAGCACGGACGCCGATGTCGACGCGCTGCTGGCGGCGCTGCCACAGGCCGTCGAACGAGGCCAGCGCGCGCACCGCGCGGCGCAGGCGAGCTGATGCGGGTCGTTGCCGCGATGAGCGGTGGGGTTGACTCAGCCGTCGCCGCCGCGCGGATGCTCGATGCGGGCCACGAGGTCGTCGGCGTTCACCTCGCGCTTAGCTCCTCGGCT
>JAUNUZ010000282.1 GCA_030537915.1 Micrococcales bacterium | reverse complement strand
CGCCGGGCAGGACCAGGCCGAGCGCGGTCAGTGAGACTCTGCGGTGGGTCTGGCTTGGTCGCGCGGCGTCGGCGAGTGGGCGGCATCATCGGTTGGGTCGGCTGCCAAGGTCGCCGGGTGCACGAGCAGGGGCAGCAGGGCGCGCCCGGCCGGGTGCATGTGCTCGGCATCGTTGCGTACAGCCGCGACGCCGATCAGGTGGGCCTGCGCTCGCCTGGACAGCTCGGCATACCCAGCGGTGCCCATGAGCTCGGTCAGCTCGTCTGCGCAGGTCCGGTAGAGCGGCCTCGCAGCCCGGTGCGCGAGCGTGGATGCCGAGCAGTACCAGTCGAAGTCATGACCGCCCGGGCCCCACCGTCCGCGGCTGTACTCGCCGATGCTCACCTCGGTGTAGCTCGTGTCATCCGGCAGCGTGACGGTCCGGTAGTCGCGGTGCAGGGGGAGTTGCCAACAGACATCGGGCTTGGTGCGCAGCGCGGGTACTCCGTCGCGGACGGCCTGCTGGTGCAGTGCGCACCCGGCCCCGGTGGGGAAGCCAGGCCGGTTGAGCAGGATGCAGGCGCCCTCGAAGACCCGCGTCTTGGGCTCGTCGTCCTCCTGCTCCCGCCAGCCGCTTCGCGCCGCCTCCTGCGCGAACTGCCAGGTCTGCGTAGTGAGTTCGGCAACGACCGCGCCGACCCGCCGCACGTCGTCGGCATCACTGAAATGCGCCCCGAGGCCGCAGCAGCCGTCGTCGGGTCGCTCGGTTCTCAGCCCCGGGCAGCCCCTGCCGAAGATGCACTCGTAGGAGGAGGTGAGCCAGGTGAGGTCGCACCGGAAGCGCTGGGTGGCATCGGCCGGATCGTCGAACTCAACCCAGACGCGCCCCTGGTCGGCGAGCTCGCGGTGACCTTGATTCACGTCGCCACTGTATGCAGGCGCTAACGTGCCCCCATGCGCTTGGGTGTCATAGACGTGGGCTCGAATACCGTCCACCTGCTCGTCGTCGACGCGCGTTGGGGGGCGCAACCGATCCCGGCCTCGAGTCATAAGATCGATTTGCGCCTGAGCGAGCACACGACCGCCGAAGGAGACATCTCCAAGGCCGGGGCGGAGCGGCTCACTTCGTTTGCCAGCGAATGCGTCGAGTTGGCGGATGAGTTGGGCATCGAGGAGCTCATGGGCTTCGTGACCAGCGCGGTCCGCGAGGCCCCCAACGGGATGGACGTCCTGGCCCAGGTGCGCAAGAAGACCGGCGTCGAGCTCAGCGTCCTCTCCGGTGAGGCCGAGTCGCGGCTCACCTTCCTCGCCGCTCGCCGGTGGTTCGGCTGGTCGGCCGGACGTCTGCTGCTCATCGACATCGGTGGCGGCTCCCTCGAGCTGGCCTCGGGCCTGGACGAGGATCCCGACGTCGCGCTCAGCCTGCCTCTGGGCGCGGGGCGACTCACCCGCGAACGGCTGACCGACGACCCGCCGTCACCAGCAGACGTCAAGGCGGTCCGCAAGTACGTCCGGGCCCAGGTCGCCCGGGTCGTGCGCGACGTGGCGCGGGTCGGCGATCCCGATCTCGTCGTCGGATCCTCCAAGACGATCCGCTCCCTGGCCCGGCTAGCGGGCGCGGCCGCGAGCTCGGAAGGACCCTTCGTGCGCCGGACCCTACATCGGGACGACCTCAAGCCGATCGTCGCGCGGCTCGCCGGCCTCGATGCGGCCGGACGCGCCAAGCTGCCTGGGGTCTCGGTCAATCGGTCGCGACAGGTCCTGGCCGGCGCCCTCGTCGTCGAGGCGGCTCTGGATCTCTTCGAGGTGCCGGAGCTCGTCATCTCGCCGTGGGCGCTGCGCGAGGGGATCATCCTGGCGCACCTGGACCTGATCCCAGCCCCCTGACCGGCGGTGGGCCAGCGCCTGGGCGGGTGTGCCCGACCGCGGCAGCGGCCGCCTCACCTAGGATTACCAGCATGTCGGTGACTTCGGTGCCGCGACCGTCTCGGGTGACTCTTTCGACGTCCTCGGTCTATCCGCTGGGTCCGGCCGCGGCCTTCGAGGCCGCGGCCCAGCACGGTTACGACGGTGTCGAGGTCATGATCCTCACCGACCCGATCAGCCAGGACGTCGCGGCGCTGACCCGGCTTGGCCGCACTCACGGAATCCCGGTGACCTCCATCCACGCGCCGACGCTGCTGGTCACGCAGCGGGTCTACGGCACCTCCGACCCATGGGCCAAGCTCGACAAGACGATCGATCTCGCCCTGGAGCTGGAGTGCGACACGATCGTTTTGCATCCGCCGTTCCGGTGGCAGAAGGACTATGCGGCGTCGTTCGTCGATGGGGTCGCCACACGCGAGCACGAGCGCGACATCAAGCTCGCCGTCGAGAACATGTTCCCGTGGCGGGCGCGGCAGACCCAGCTGCAGGCCTACCTTCCGGCGTGGGATCCGGTCCCGCAGCCGTACGACAACGTGACGATCGACCTCTCCCATGCCGCCACGGCGGGTAGCGATGTGTTGGCCATGGCCGACGCACTCGGGGCTCGGCTGGCGCACGTCCACCTCGCCGACGGTTCGGGTTCGATGAAGGACGAGCACCTCGTGCCCGGCCGGGGCGGACAGCCGTGTGCGCAGTTCCTGCAGACCGTCACGGCGGCCGGTTACCGAGGCGACGTGGCGGTCGAGGTCAACACGCGCCGCGCCGGCGGCAAGAACCGCCATGCGGACCTCGCCGAATCCCTCGCCTTCGCGCGTCGCAACCTGCGGGCGCCCCGCCGGAACGCCGGTTAGACGACACCGATGCCGTGACTTCGCACCGCCCTCGTGGCCGCCGGTCGGGCCCCCCAGTCGACGATGGCCGCTGATGACGGTCGAGCACATGGGGGTGCTCGCCGCGAGGACGGTCGGGCTCGGAGCGCACCGGCAGGCGGTGCGCCCTCTAGCCTGATCCCGGCGGGGTTTGTTCGCCGATCCGAGGCGATACGCGGTGACGAGAGGTGGGCGATGGCCGGCTGGGGCTCGACGACGAGCGATCTGATGCTGCGATTGGCCCACGACGCGCGCGCCCGACGGTTCGTGGAGTCGCGCACGATCCGTCACGACGTGGTGCGGCGTTACGTCGCTGGGGAGTCGCTGTCCGGCGCGCTCGACGCCACCGGTGAGCTGCTCGTGCGTGGTCGCCGGGTGAGCGTGACTCACCTGGCGCTCGACCCGCTCGACCGGAACGAGGCGCGCGAGCGGCGCAAGCGGCTGAGCAAGCTGGTACGCCGGCTGGACCAGGCGGGCTACACCAGCGCAGGGCGCGTGGAGATCAGCCTGCGACTCGGCACCCTGGGCGCCCACCTGGGTCGGGACGGTCTGAGCGCCGCAACCCAGCGCGCCGCATCGGTCGTGGAGGCGGCGGCCGCGGTCGGGGCGGGGGTGACCCTCGAGACCGAGCCCACCCTCGATCAGGGCCGCGTCATCGAGGCCGCCGCGTCGCTGCGGGCGCTTCCTGGCGCGCAGGTCGCGCTCGCGCTGCCCTCGGGGATGCCGCGAACGGAGTCCGATTGCGTCGAGCTCGCCGCGGACGGCTGGCGGATCCGCCTCTACCAGGGGCCGGTGGGCGCGGCAGGCGCCTACGCGCGCCGCGCCGAGGCCAATCGCGCCTACGTGAGATGCCTGCAGACGCTCATGGCGGCGCCCCCGGTGCCGATCGTCGCGACCCAGGACACCCGACTCCTGGCGATCGCCGAGGAGCTTGCAGCCCGGACCGAGCGCGCGGACTGCGGCGTCGAATACCTGCTGCCCTACGGGATGCGGCCCGAGCGCCAGGCTGTGGTCGCCGACCGCGGTGGCCGCATGCAGGTCTACGTGCCCTACGGTCCGGACTGGTACCCCTACCTCATGTCCCGCTTGGCCGAGCAACCTGGCGATGTCGCGGCCCTGCTGCGCGCCGCGGCCGCACGGTGACGTCGCGTGCGGGCCGTGCACCACCCACCCGCACAGGCGAACGATTCGGGGCAATGTCGATGAAGAGT
>JAUNUZ010000281.1 GCA_030537915.1 Micrococcales bacterium | reverse complement strand
CGGACTCCGCGAACTGGGACATCGGCACGCCGGCCCTGACGACTCAACTGCGCGGAAACATCCGCGTCGTCGTCGCGCTACGGGCGCTGGATCACGGTCTGCACTCGGGCATGTTCGGTGGACTCGCCCCGGACGCGATCACCGCGATGTGTCGGCTGCTGGCCAGTCTGCATGAGGTGGACGGCACGGTCGCGATCTCGGGGCTGGTCAGCCGAGACGACACGACGGTCGATTACAGCGAGGATCGCGTGCGCGCCGAGGCCGGGCTACCCGAGGGGGTGCAGCTGCTCGGGCAGGGGTCCTACACCTCACGGCTATGGACCAAGCCCTCGATCACCGTCATCGGCATCGACGCCCCGAGCGTCGATGAGTCCGCCAACCTGCTCACCGCGACGTGTCGGGCCAAGCTCTCGATGCGGATCGCACCGGAGGAGGACCCGGACAGCGCATTGCGGCTGCTTACCAAGCACCTGCAGGACAACGCGCCGTGGGGCATGCAGGTCGAGGTGACGGCGACCGACAGCGGTTCGGGTTTCACGGCGTCGACGCAGGGTCCGTATGTCGAGGCGGTTCGGGCGGCCTTTGCCGACGCCTGGGGAGTGCAGCCGGTCGACACCGGGATCGGCGGGTCTATTCCCTTCATCGCAGAGTTCGCGCGGGCCTTCCCGCAGGCCTCGATCCTCGTCACCGGCATCGAGGATCCCGACACCCGCGCGCACGGCGCCAACGAGAGCCTGCACGTGCCCGAGTTCGTCAAGGCCTGCGTTGCGGAGGCGATCCTCCTGGAGAGATGCGGACGAATCAACGGCTCCGACTGAGGTTTGGCACCATGGTCTCGTGCGCGTCCTCATCTGCCCCGAGAGTTTCACGGGCACCCTGACCGCCGTGCAGGCCGCGGAGGCGATGGCTGCCGGGTGGCAGCGCGGTGCCCCACACGATTCGTTGACGCTGGCTCCGCTCTCGGCCGGAGGTAGCGGTTTCCTGCATGTCCTTGAGACAGCGCAGGGTGGCGTGACTGTCGCGACGACCGTCAGTGACCCCCTCGGACGGTCCGTACCGGCCAGCGTGCTGCTCGTGGACGAAGGGCCGAGTCGCACCGCCTACATCGAATCCGCCCAGGCGGCGGGCCTGCATCTGCTCGCCGCCGACGAGCGCCGCCCGCTGCTCACGAGCTCCTACGGGGTGGGTCAGCTCATCGACGTCGCTCTGGCCGAGGGGGCCGACCGGATCATCGTCGGGCTCGGCGCGACGGCCACGAACGACGGCGGGGCCGGGCTACTCGGTGCCCTCTGCGCGGGCGACCAGAGCGCGCTGTGCGGTGGCGGCGGTGGCCTGGCCGACCTGCGCGCGGAGTCGCTCGCCGGCCTCGCCGCTGTCGTCGATCGGCTGGCTCGGGTCGAACTCGTCGCGGCGACCGACGAGAGCCTCCCGCTTCTCGGCCTCAAGGGGACCTCGGCGGTCGAGGCCCCTCGCAAGGGTGCCGATCCGGTGCAAGCGCAGACCCTCGAAGGCTGCCTCGGCCATTTCACCGATGTCGTGGCGAAGGTCCGACCGCCGCGTCTTGACCTCCTCACCGGGCTGCCGCGCCGACCGGAGCGGGAACCGGGAGCGGGTGCCGGCGGGGGGATGGGGTACGCGCTCTTCCTCCTCGGCGCCACGCGTGATTCAGCCGTCGAGATCGTCCAGCGGGCCTGGGATTTCGACGGCCTGCTGCACAGCCACGACCTGATCATCACGGGCGAGGGTCGTTTCGACCGGGAGTCCCTGCGCGAGAGCGTCGCCGCGGGCACGGTGCGGGCCGCAGCGCGCCTCGGTCGGCCCGCGGTCGTCCTCGCCGGGCAGGTCCAGGTAGGCCGACGCGAGACGATGGCGGCGGGTGTCGCCGGAGCATATGCCGTCGCCGAGCGACCGGTCGACGTGGCCAGTGCGATGGCCGACCCGGTCGGGACTCTGGCAACGCGCGCCGAACGGCTGGCGCGCACCTGGTCGCCACCGCCGGATCGCGGGCGCTGACGTCATGGTGCGGCGCCTGCTCGAAGTCGCGGTGCTCGCCCTAGCCTGACATCCGCCGGTATCGTGAGAGGGCCGGGCCATTGGGGAACACCCCGCGCGTGTTGTCGGTTGATCCCTAGAAGCGAACGCCCCCGAAGACGCAAAGGACGCACCACGATGACTGTTCAGGACCAGACCTCGGCCACCCACGGCGTGCTGCTGACCGACGTCGCTGCGACGAAGGTCAAGAATCTGCTCGAGCAGGAGGGCCGCGCCGACCTACGCCTGCGCGTGGGGGTCCAGCCCGGCGGATGTTCGGGCTTGATCTATCAGCTCTACTTCGACGAGCGCACCCTCGACGGTGACCAGGTCGTCGATTTCGGCGGTGTCGAGGTCGTCGTCGACCGGATGAGCGCGCCCTACCTGGGTGGCGCCACGATCGACTTCTCGGACACCATCGAGAAGCAGGGCTTCACCATCGACAACCCCAACGCCGGCGGCTCCTGCGCCTGCGGCGACTCCTTCGGCTGATCTGGTCCGCCGGCCACGGCCACCGCGGTCCGGCGCGATCGAGTCGAAGGCCACCGACTACCGCCGGGGACCGGCGACGGTCGGTGGCGTTCGTCTCGGTAGGGTGACCTGGTGCGTATCGCTGTCACCGGGTCCATCGCGACCGACCACCTCATGACCTTCAAGGGACGGTTCGCCGACTCCCTCATCGCCGAGCAACTCGACCACGTGTCACTTTCCTTCCTCGCCGAGGACCTCGACATCCGCCGGGGCGGTGTCGCGGCGAACATCTCCTTCGGCATGGCAGTGCTCGGCCTGGACCCAATCCTTATCGGCGCGGCGGGGGAGGACTTCAAGGACTATCGGTCGTGGCTCGAGAGGCACGGCGTCGACTGCACGGGGACGCACATCAGCGAATCGCGACACACCGCACGCTTCGTCTGCACGACGGACCGAGACGCCGCCCAGATCGCGACGTTCTACGCCGGGGCGATGAGCGAGGCCCGGGAGATCGAGCTCGCGCCGGTCGCGCAGCGGTGCGGTGGGCTCGATCTCGTCGTCATCGCGCCCAACGACCCCCTGGCGATGGTGCGCCACACCCAGGAATGCCGCACCCGTGGTTTCGCGTTCGCGGCCGATCCCTCCCAGCAACTCGCGTTCATGGACGGCCCCTCCATCCGCGAACTCGTCGACGATGCGACCTATCTGTTCACCAATGAATACGAGTCGCACCTTATCGAGCACAAGACGGGGTGGAGCGCCGAGGAGGTCGCCCAGCGGGTCCAGACCCGGGTGATCACCAAGAGCAGCCAGGGAGCCACCATCACGACTCGCGGCCAGGCGCCCATCCACGTCAACGCGGTCCCCGTGACCCACGTCGTAGACCCGACGGGAGTCGGTGACGCCTTCCGAGCGGGCTTCCTGGCGGGGCTGGCGTGGGGTATGAAGCACGAGCGCTGCGGCCAGATCGGGGCGCTCTTGGCCGCCTATGTCATCGAGACCGTCGGCACGCAGGAGTATGAGGGGGCACTGCCGGGCTACCTCGAGCGCTTCCGCGGAGCCTACGGTGACGAAGCGGCTGCCCAGATCTCCGACCACCTGCCCGCCTTTCACGGCTGAGGCGTCATCGACACGGCCCGCAGCGCCGACCGCGCGTGGGCGCCGATCTTGGAGGCGCTCCTTACGCCCGATACGATCCCGCCGGACCAGGACCTCATCGTCCTGGGCGGCCGGCTCGAGCCCGAGCTCGTCCTGTCCGCCTATCGGCACGGACTCTTCCCGATGGGGACCGGCGGTAGCGGGGCCCCGCCGATCGGCTGGTGGTCGCCCAACCCGCGCGGGGTGTTGCTCCCCGGGGGGCTGCATGTCTCGCGTTCGCTGGCGAAGGCCCGACGGCGCTTCGACATCACGATCGACACGGACTTCGTGGGCGTCGTGCGCGCTTGCGCCGATCCCAGCAGGGAGGGCCGCTGGATCACCCCGGCCATCC
>JAUNUZ010000280.1 GCA_030537915.1 Micrococcales bacterium | reverse complement strand
GCCGCCGAGGACACGCGTCGCCTGCACCGCCTGTGCACTGCGCTTGGCGTAACCCCCCGGGGTCGTGTCCTGAGCTACCACGAGCACAACGAGCGCGAGCGCACCCCCGTCCTGGCCGCACACGTGCGCGCAGGCAAGCGGATCGTGCTCGTGACCGACGCCGGGATGCCGTCGGTGTCCGATCCGGGCTACCGGCTCGTCGAGGCTGTCGTCGCCGACGGCGGGCGCGTCACCTGCGTGCCGGGCCCGAGCGCGGTGCTGATGGCCCTGGCTGTGTCGGGTCTGCCGGTCGACCGCTTCTGTTTCGAGGGGTTCCTGCCGCGCAAACCGGGCGAGCGCGCCCGATCGCTGGCAGCGCTCGCCGACGAGCCCCGCACGATGGTCTTCTTCGAGGCCCCGCACCGACTGCGCGCGACGCTGGGGGCGATGGCCCGCGCCTACGGTCCGACCCGTCCGGCAGCCGTATGCCGGGAGCTGACCAAGACCTACGAGCAGGTCCTGCGAGGCCCCCTGAGTGACCTGGTCGCGTGGTCGCAGGAGCACCCCGAACAGGTTCGAGGCGAGATCACGCTCGTCGTGGCCGGTGCGCCGGCCCGCGAGGTCGATCCCGCGGTGGCCCTGCAGCGCGTCCAGGGTCGCGTCGGAGCGGGGGAGCGTCTCAAGGACGCCTGCCGCGCCGTCGCGTCGGACACCGGCCTGGCCGCCCGCGACCTCTACGCGGCCGCGCTCACCGCCCGCGAACTGCCCGCGGCCGCGACCGCCACCCGCACCGGGGATGACGCGCGACTTGGGCGGGGATAGGGGCACATCCTGCCTGGCAGGCCGCTGACCGCTAATATGAGCGCAGTAGGGGATTGCGCAGGACGGGTGCTCGACCGGCCCGGGCAGCCGAGTATCGAAACGGCCGCCGGTCCTGCCCTCACCGAAGGCCCACGCGGACCGCGCTCACCCAGACCCGCGACGAGAGGTGTCGATCTCGACGCTGGTGGGCGATCCGTATCGCACGAATCGACAGGAACGGGGCAGAATCCGCTCGTGGCTACTTCAGCAGTCAAACCAGGAACCACCCGGGCGACCGGCCCCGCGCATTCCAGCGTCGGCCTCAAGCTGATGATGGCCGTCTCCGGCCTCTACTTCGTCTTCTTCGTCCTCTTCCACATGTACGGCAACCTCAAGATCCTTGTCAGCCATGCGGCCTTCGACGAATACGCACACCACCTGCGCACGATGTTCGAGCCGATCCTGCCCTACTCGGGCTTCTTGTGGCTCTTCCGCCTGACGCTCATCGTGGCGCTCGCCGCGCACGCCTACTCGGCCTTCGTGCTGTGGGGCCGCTCCAACCATGCCCGCTCGACGCGCTACGCGGTGAAGAAGGCCAGTGCCGCGACCCTGTCGAGCAAGTGGATGCGGTGGGGAGGCGTCACGATCCTGCTGTTCGTGATCTTCCACCTGGCGCAGTTCACGTTCCTCTGGGTCAACGTCGGCGGCAGCTTCGTCACGCCGGCCGAGCGGGTTGTCGGTGCCTTCCAGCAGTGGTGGCTGACGCTCATCTACGTCGTGGCGCTGTTCGCGCTCGCCATGCACATCCACCACGGTGTGTGGAGCGCGAGTCAGACCCTCGGGCTGACGAACACGGCGAGATCTCGTCACACGGCCAAGACGACGGGCCTGGCGCTCTCGGCCATCATCGTCATCGGATTCCTCATTCCGCCGTTGGCCATCCTCTTCGGCGCGATCAAGTAAGGGCTGCACGCAGACATGACCGAAACGTTGACCCCTGACACCACGTCCGACACCCGGCACGAGGCGGGCCACGCCTTCTACCGCGACGGTGCCCCGCTGGCAGACACCAAGGCCCCGGCCGGCCCGATCAAGGACAAGTGGAACCAGCGCCAGTTTGACGCCAAGCTCGTCAGCCCGACCAACCGTCGCAAGTTGTCGGTCATCATCGTCGGCACGGGTTTGGCCGGCGGCGCTGCTGCCGCGACGCTCGGCGAGGCCGGCTACCACGTGAAGTCCTTCTGCTACCAGGACTCCCCGCGTCGCGCCCACTCGATCGCGGCCCAGGGCGGCATCAACGCCGCCAAGAACTACAAGGAGGACGGCGACTCGGTCTACCGCCTCTTCTACGACACGGTCAAGGGCGGCGACTATCGCTCGCGCGAGACCAACGTCTACCGCCTGGCCGAGGTGAGCGCCAACATCATCGACCAGTGCGTGGCGCAGGGCGTGCCGTTCGCGCGCGAATACGGCGGGCTGCTGGACAACCGCTCCTTCGGTGGCGTGCAGGTCTCGCGGACGTTCTACGCCCGCGGCCAGACCGGCCAGCAGCTGCTCATTGGCGCCTACCAGGCTCTTGAGCGGCAGATCGCGGCCGGCACGGTCGACATGTACTCCCGGCACGAGATGGTCGAGCTCATCGTCGTCGAAGGCAAGGCCCGCGGGATCATCGCGCGCGACATGGTGACCGGCGAGATCGAGACGCACATGGCCGACGCGGTCGTGCTCGCCTCGGGCGGCTACGGCAACGTCTTCTTCCTGTCGACCAACGCGATGGGCTGCAACGTCACGGCGACGTGGCGCGCCTATCGCAAGGGCGCCTGGTTCGCGAACCCCTGCTACACGCAGATCCACCCGACGTGCATCCCGGTGCATGGGGACCAGCAGTCCAAGCTCACGCTGATGAGCGAGTCGCTGCGCAACGACGGCCGGATCTGGGTGCCCAAGCGCGCCGAGGACTGCGACAAGGACCCCCGCCAGATCGCCGAGGAAGATCGCGACTACTACCTGGAGCGGGTCTACCCGGCGTTCGGCAACCTGGTGCCCCGTGACATCGCCTCTCGGCAGGCGAAGAACATGTGCGACGAGGGCCTCGGCGTCGGCCCCGAGATCGTCGAGACGACCCCGGAGGGCGAAGAGCGACGCGTCCGTCGCGGCGTCTACCTCGACTTCGCCGAGGCGATCGGGCGGCTGGGTGAGGACGCGGTCCGCACCAAGTACGGCAACCTCTTCGACATGTACCAGCAGATCACGGGGGAGAACCCCTACCAGGTGCCGATGCGCATCTATCCGGCGGTGCACTACACGATGGGCGGCCTCTGGGTCGACTACGACCTGCAGTCGACCATCCCCGGTCTCTTCGTGGCGGGCGAGGCGAACTTCTCCGACCACGGTGCCAACCGGCTCGGCGCCTCGGCCCTCATGCAGGGGCTCTCGGACGGTTACTTCGTCCTGCCGAACACGATCCGCGACTACCTGGCGAACGGGCCGTTCCCGAAGATCGACGAGAACGATCCCGCCGTCGTCGAGGCGCAGGAGTTGGTGCGCTCACGGATCGAGCACTTCCTGAGCAACGGCGGCACGCGCTCGGTCGACTCCTACCACAAGGAGCTCGGCCAGATCATGTGGGAGTACTGCGGCATGGAGCGCACCGAGGAGGGCCTGATCAAAGCGATCGGGCTGATCCGGGAGCTAAAGACGGCGTTCTGGTCCAACCTGCGGGTGCTGGGTCGCGCGGACACCCTCAACCAGTCGCTCGAGCGGGCCGGGCGGGTCGCCGACCTCATCGAGCTCGGCGAGCTCATGTGCATCGACGCGCTGCACCGCCGGGAGTCGTGTGGCGGGCACTTCCGGGCCGAGTCCCAGACCGAGGACGGCGAGGCGTTGCGCCACGACGACCAGTACGCCTATGTGGCGGCCTGGGAGTTCGAATCGGACTCCCCCCCAGCGCTGCACAAGGAAGATCTCGTGTATGAGTTCATCGAGCTGAAGCAGCGGAGCTACAAATGATCACCCCACAAGGTTTCACGTCCGTACCTCACTTCGAGACTTCGCGGGGGCCCCGATGAAGAATACGATCAAGATCTGGCGCCAGGAGGGCCCCGCGGCCCCCGGCAAGCTCGTCACCTACCAGGTGGACGACATCAGCGAGGACATGTCTTTCCTCGAGATGCTCGACGTCCTCAACGAGCGGCTCAACGACCGCGGTGAGGAGCCCGTCGCCTTCGAC
>JAUNUZ010000279.1 GCA_030537915.1 Micrococcales bacterium | reverse complement strand
CGGATGTCGTTGCGGCCGAAGCCTTCCCAGCAGGGGTGGCGGCGCTTCCGGAGGGGCTGTCGGTGCCCGGGTCTAGGCTGGGCGCGTGCTTCGACCTATCATCGCCACCCTGGCCGGCAAGACCGCCCGCACGGCATCACGCCTGCGCGGCAGCGGATCCGCGCTACCGGGGCTGGTCGCCGAGAAGGTCGATCCGAAGTTCCTGGCCCACGCGCTGGCCGACGTCCCCGGGGGGATCGTGGTCGTGTCCGGTACCAACGGCAAGACGACGACGACGAAGATGCTCGTCGCCATCCTGACGGCCCACGGCCTTGATGTCTTCAGCAACCCGACGGGTAGCAATTTCACCCGCGGGGTCATCTCCGCGATGCTGCCCAAACTTCCGGCAAGCGGCCGACTCACCACAGACATCGCCGTCTTGGAGCTGGACGAGGCCCACGCGCTGCGATTCGCCGACTCGGTGCCGCCGACGCACTCGCTCTTGCTCAACGTAGCCCGGGACCAGCTCGACCGCTTCGCCGAGATCGACCACACGGCGGCGCTCCTGGCGTCCCTGGCGAGCCGCACGACGAGCGCCGTCGTCCTGAACCGCGACGATTCCTACGTCTCGCGGATCGCGAACGACAAGGACTGCCCGAGCGTCACCTACTTCGGCCTCGATGAGTCGATGAGCGATCGGCTAGCGGAGCTACAGGAGGCCGACGCCCGGTTTGCCGATGATGAGGTCGTGCCCGACGCGGGCGCGCGCGACGGCCTGCTGCGAGCGCGTGACGAGCGGACGCTGGAGATCCACTTCGGTGACGGTGTCCGGGTCGGACCTCTGGAGCTGCGGCAACGCGGGCTGGCGGCGATGATCAACGCCACGGCGGCCGCGACGATGGCTCGATGCCTGCTCGACCAACGGTTCGACGTCGAGGCGACGGCGCGCGGTCTGGTCGCGATGACGCCGCCGTTCGGCCGTGGCGAGGTCATCGACATCGACGGCACGCCCCTGGAGCTCGTGCTCGTCAAGAACCCGGCGGGTTTCACGGTCGCGCTGAGTACCTATGGCACGACCCCCGTCGCGACGATGGTGGCGATCAACGACAACTACGCCGACGGACGCGACGTGTCGTGGCTCTACGACGTCTCGTTCACGTCGCTGCGGGACCGCGGGGTCGCCCTCAGCAGCGGGGTCCGCGCCTACGACATGGCGTTGCGCCTCGCCTACGACGAGGTTCAGACCGCGCAGGTCGTGCCCGATCTGACCCAGGCTCTGGACCTGTTCATCAGCCAGAACCCCGACGAACCCAAACGGATCTTCTGCACGTACACCGCGATGATGACGCTGCGGCGCGTGCTGGCCGATCGCTACGGTCTGGCCGAGTTCGGCGAGGAGGTGAAGTCCGCATGAGCGATTCGAACACTGAGTCCTGCGCCACCAAGGGCAAGATCACCCTGGTCCACCTCTACCCACGCGAGATGAGCATCTACGGCGACCTGGGCAACACGCGAGCGCTGGCCACGCGTCTGCGCCAGCACCGCTACGAGGTCGAGCTCATCGACCACCATCCCGGCCAGAAGCTGGGAGCCGGCGCGCACCTCGTCGTCGGCGGCGGCGGTCAGGACTCGGGGCAGGCGCGCGTGGAGGCCGATCTGGCGGTCAACGGCCAGATCCTCAAGACCCTGGCCGAGGACGGCACGCCGATGCTCATGATCTGCGGTATGTACCAGCTCTTCGGCAACGACTTCACGACGGTGGAGGGCAAGCGGCTGCCAGGTCTGGGCATCCTGGACGTGACGACTCGAGGCAACGAGAAGCGGATGATCGGCCCCGTCGTGCTCAGGACGAAGCACGGCGACGTCGTCGGCTACGAGAACCACTCTGGGTCGACGACGCTCGGCCCTGGCCAGCAACCCTTCGGCGCGGTCCGCCACGGCCAGGGCAACAACGGCTCGGACCAGGGTGAGGGCGCGGTCCGACATCACGTCTACGGCAGCTACCTGCACGGACCCCTGTTGCCCGCCAATCCCGCCGTCGCCGATGCCCTCATCAAGGCGGCGGTCGATCGGGCCCTGACCCGCGGCTTCGAGCCCGAGGAGCTTGACGACAGCCTCGCTGACGAGACCCGCACCCGGCAGATCGGACGGCTTCTGCTAGGGCGTAACCGGCCGCGCTGACCGAGTCCCGCCAGGTGCACCCGCGCCGCCGTGCCGATCTCACCCCTGACCCGGCGGGCCCAGCCGAAGGTAGCGCTCCCTGGTGGCCATCCACACGATGGCAGACACGGCGCCGAAGGGGATCTCCAGCAGGAAGCTGAAGAGCGCGAAGAGCGTCACGGCCGCGGCGGTCACGTCGCCGGGCACCCCGAGGGCGAGCATGACGGCGGCCGCCCCGGCTTCGGCGACGCCGATTCCGCCCGGCGTGACCGACACTGCCGTCAGCAGCCGACCCACGGCATATGCGGCGAATGCGTGGCCCCACGACATGTGCGCCCCCACCGCCTCGAGGCATTGCCGGAAGAGGATGAAGTAGATGCCCATGAAGCCGACGATCCCGAAGCTGAGCGGTAACCAGCGGTGGCGCGCAATGTCGAGGGTCTTGTCCCGCAGGTCCAGTGCCAGCTCCGCGATGTCCTGGCGCGGTTGGGTCTCGCGTCGTGCGCGCTGCATCGGCCCGATGACGCGGTTCACCATGTGCCCGACCCACCGCGCCGCCCGCCGGGAGGCGATGACGGCCAGGAGTGCCGCGGCCACGAGTCCGGCCCCGGCTCCCCCGACTATCGCGCCCTTGATCATGGCGGCCGGCACCTTCTCGGTCTCGGGAATGAGCACGAGCGCCGCCAGGACCGGCAGCAGGACGCGGGCCAGGATGTTCCAGACCGAGGTGACGACGATCGACGTGCCGATCCGGCGATGACTGAAGCGCCACGACCGGAACATGCCGTAGGTGAGCACTGCCCCTACCGCGCCGCCCCCGGGCAGGACGTTACTCACGGCAGAGCCCGCGAGGTTGGCCAGCAGGGCCTGACTGTGACGCAGGCCAGGCAGAGATCCCGTCAGCGTGAACGTGTAGGCGTACAGCCCCAGGAACATCAGCCCCAGGAGTACGAAGAACGTGGGCCAGCCGATCCCTGTGACGATGCCGATGATCGTTTCCCACGATGTGTGGGTCAGGTAGGGCAGGCCCCAACCCAGAAGTGCCGCCGCGAGCCCGAGACTGGCCGTGATCTGCAGGACTCGGCGCCCGATCGCCCTCGGGGTGGCCGGCACCTGGAACCGCGGCGCTGCCCAGGGACCTGGCGCACCGCCTGCTTCGGCCCGCGTCGCCTCGTTGCGGGGCTGCTCAGTCAAGGGCGGTCAATCCCTGCAAGATGTCCCGCCCCGGGCGCTCGCGATGCCCGCCGGTCGCATCGGCGAACCACTCCCGACCGAACACGAGGTCGTAGAGGGGGCGGGGGATCCGCAGGAAGGCGGCCAGGGTCCGGTCGCCCTCGTCACCGGCGGCCTGCGAGGCGTGGGCGGCCATAGCGGTCCGCTTGGCTTTGAGGTGGTGGCGCACATCGATCCGGTAGGCGATCTCCGCGGCGGGCAGGTAGGCCTGCCCCCACTCCTCCAGCGCCACGTCGATGTTGACGCCGGGGAGCCGACGGACCAGGCGCAGAGCGCGGGTGATCGTCTCGCGCGGGACCGTGGCCTCGAGCAGTCTGGGCGTGTCCGCCCGAGCCGCGGCGAGGCGGGCGATCTCGTGCACCCGGACGTGATCGCGGTGACCGTAGCCGCCGTTGCGGTCGTAGCCGATGAGGACGTCCGCGCCCTCCTCCCGCAGAATCTCCGCGAGTTGATCGGCGACCTGCCACGGGTCCGCGCGCAAGAATCGGGTGCGCCCGGGTGGGTCGGGCCGCAGGTCCCCGACCATGCCGCTGTCCGCGTAGCCCAGCCAGCTGGTGCGGGCCGCCCCGATGGCGCTCGCGCTGGCCTCGAGCTCCGCAAGCCGGCGCCGACCCAGCTCGCCATCCTGTCGGTGTTGCGCCGAGGTC
>JAUNUZ010000278.1 GCA_030537915.1 Micrococcales bacterium | reverse complement strand
TCGGATACCACGGCGTCGCCACGACCACGAGGTCGTAGTTCGATTCCAGGTGCGGCGGCGCCGGCGTGGTCGCGGCGTCGCCCTCGAGGGGGTCGCCGCTGTCGAGCTGGGGCTCAGGCGGGAGGACGGGCTCCTCGGGCTCAGCGGGCGAGGCGGGCGCTGAGGGCTCGGACATGCAGGCTCCTGAACAAGGCATGGGGGACTTTGGCAGGCTACCGCGCCCGACCCTGAGATCCCGGCAGCGGTGCGCCGCCGACGTAGACTCACTCTCCGTGGGCGGCGCGCGGACTCGGACAGCACGCCTGGCCCCCAACCTGTCTGGGCGACACGGTCATTGGTCGGGCTACGCGATCGCCCTGCTCGTGCCGATCATCGTCGCCGGCGGACTCGTCGCCCGACCCCTGCACGACGCGGGGCTCCTGTGGCCGGCGCTGGGTCTCGCGGTGCTCGGCGGCCTTCTCGCGTGCCGGACCGCCCTCCGGAGCAATGCCCTGCGCGTCCCCGCCGCCATGCTCGTGTTCTGGCTCGTCCTCCTCGCCTGGTTCCCGCTTGCTCTGAGCCGCACGCCGGATCGCTTCGCGGGCGACCGTGAGGTCACCTACCTCGCGCAGGCCGCGCTCTGGACGATCCCCGCGCTCTTGTTGACCCGCGGCCGGGCCGGCGGCGTCCGGGCCCAGCGCCGCGGCTGGATCCTGGCCCTGGTGCTGTGCTGCGCCATCGCGACGTGGGAGATCACCACCGGGCAGCACCTGTGGATCGCCGCGCAGAACCCGTGGCCCTTCGGCGACGCGCCCCGCGCCGCCGGCACCTTCATCAACCCCAACAACCTCGCCGCCGCCCTGGTCGCCATGATCGCCGCGGCGACGGCGGCGTTGGCGACGCTGACGGGACCCGTCGCGCTGCACCCCCCCGGAATCGAAGAAGACGGGCTCGACGACGGCCTCGATGGAGGCGCGTTCGAGGACGCGTTCGAGGCGGGCCGGCGCACGAGCCGCCGGCTGTGGCTGCGGATCGAGCAGCTCGTCCTGGCGGTGCTCATCGCCTACGGGAGCGTCATCATCGTCCTGTCCGGCAGCCGCGCGGCCCTCGCCGCGCTCGTCGGCGTCGTCGTGCTGCAGGGATGGCGCATCCTGCGCGAGCGCGCGGGGGGCCGCGGGGTGCTCGCGCTGCTGCGCCGGCACCTGGGCGTGGTTGTGGGACTCGCCGTCGCCGGCGTCGCCGCCTTCCTCGGCCTGCTGTTCGCCCCCGAGCGTCTCATCGCGCGCAATCCCTTGCGGCGCATCGTCTTCGGTCACCTCGACCCCGCGACCGCGGCGTCGGACGACCTGCGAGCGGGGCTCGTGCGAGCGGCTCTGCGCTACCTGCGCGACTCCGACTACCTCGGCAGCGGGGCGGGTTCCTTCGAGGCGCTGCTCGCGGCGGACCCCAACCCGGGCGTCATCGCGCGCACCAACCTGCACCAGGCCTTCGTCGAGCTGGTCTCGCAGTACGGCGTGGTCGTCGGCGCGGCCTTCGCGGTCGCGGTGCTCGTGCTCATCGGAGCACTCCTGGGTAGCGCCGTGCGCGACCGCCGCAGGACCGCTGGGGCCGCGCGCGAGCGCCGCATCGCGCGGCACGAGGCCTACGGATACCTGCTGTCCTACGGCGCGTTCGGCGCCTCGGCGAGCTCGGCATTGTCGTATCCCGCGTGGTGGCTGACGCTGACCGCGGCCGCCGCGATCGCCTGGTGGCTGGCCGGCAGTCGCATTCGGCGGCAGGGCTACTCAGCCTCGAGGCGCAGCGTCTCGCCGTCCTCGATGTAGCCCTCCCCGGTCTGCGGGCACGTCCACCGGCCCTGGCCGGCGCTCGCGAGCGGCACTCCGGCGCGGCCGACCCAGCGGAGCCGGCGCGCGGGATTGCCTGCGACGAGCGCATAGTCGGGCACGTCCTTGACGACGACCGAGCCGGCCGCGACCAAAGCCCAGGCGCCGATCGTGACAGGCGCCACGCACACCGAGCGAGCCCCGATCGAGGCGCCCTTCTTGCACGTCACGCCGACGGCCTCCCAATCGTCCCCGCGCTTGAGCGTGCCGTCCGGGTCGATGGAGCGAGGGAAGTGGTCGTTGGTGAAGACGACAGCCGGCCCGACGAAGACCCCGTCCGCCAGGACCGCCGGCTCGTAGACGAGGGCGTAGTTCTGCAGCTTGCAGTTGTCCCCCATCCGCACCCCGGTCCCGACGTAGGCGCCGCGGCCCACGATGCAGTTCGCACCGAGGACCGCGTCCTCGCGCACCTGAGCGAGGTGCCAGACACAGGTGCCGTCGCCGAGGGTCGCACCCTCGGAAACGTCGGCGCTGGGTTGAATTCGGACGGCCACGGCGGGTCCCTTCTCGTCATCTGTGATCATCGATCCGCGTCTACGCTGGTCCTGCGCAGCCTACGGTCGGTGTTGAGCGTCGCAGACGTCGACGGCGCCTGCGATGTCTTGAGGCGTCCCGGGGTGTCTCTGGGCGCCCCGAGAAGTCCGCGAAATGCGCCCGGGCATGTCCCGGGGCGCTCGCGGGCGCGGGCGTATGGTGGCGCCGAACCGACACCGTGCCCTCGTCGCCCACCTCACGAGTCGCCCGTCTCACGACACGAGCCAGGAGCCCGCGATGCCCCAGCCCCACCTCCTGTATGTCGCGTGGGGATTCCCACCGTCGCGCGGCGGCGGCGTCTATCGGGCGCTGGCGACGGCGAACGGCTTTGCGCGCGCGGGATTCCGGGTCACGGTGCTCACGGCGACCCGGGAGACCTTCCTGGACTACACCGGTGCCGACGAATCGCTGGAGGCCCGGGTCGATCCGGCGGTGCAGGTCGTGCGGATCCCGTTCGACTGGCCCGTGATGGAGACCGACCTGCGCCGCTGGTCGGCGCTTCGCGCGATCGCGCCGCGGACGTGGCGCAAACGGCAGCTGGAGCGGGACGTGCACGATTTCCCCGAGATCGGTTACGGGCCGTGGATGCTGCCCCTGCAGGAGGCCGCGCTCGCGATTCACGGCCGCGACCGGGTGGACCTGTGTGTCGCGACGGCGAATCCCAATGTCGCCTTCATGGCCGCCCATGCCCTGCACGCGGAGGCGGGCGTCCCCTACGTCATGGACTATCGCGACGCGTGGATGCTCGACGTCTTCGACGGCGGCCTGCTGCACGAAGAGGGTGGTCGCGAGGACGTGCTCGAGCGCGCACTGCTCGCGGGCGCGCTGGAGGTGTGGTTCGTCAACGAACCGATCCGGGCCTGGCACGCCCGGCGGCATCCGCGGCTGGCCGACCGCTTTCATGTCGTCTCCAACGGCTTCGACCCGGAATTCGCCCCGCTGCCCCGGCTGACCGCCTCGGATCCGAGGTGTCCGTTGACGTTCGGCTACGTCGGCACGGCGTCGGCGAAGGTGCCGCTCGCCCAGTTCGCCGCCGGCTGGCGGCTTGCGCGCAAGACCGAGCCGCTGCTGCGCGACGCCCGAGCGCAGTTGTGGGGCTATCTCGGTTTCTACTCGGCGCCGAGCTCGGCGCTGCTCAAGCTCGTCGAGGACTACGCGGCCGACGGGCTGAGCTACTGCGGTCCGGTCGCCAAGACCGCCCTCAATGAGACGTATTCGACCTTTGACGCCTGCCTGCTCACCCTCGGCACGGGTGCCTACGTGACCAGCGGCAAGGTCTTCGAGTACGCAGCGACAGCGCTGCCGATCGTCTCGGTGCACGATCCCGGCAACGCCGCCACCGACGTGCTCCGCGGTTACCCCCTGTGGTTTCCGGTTGCCGACCTGTCACCGCAGTCCATCGCCGAAACGCTCGCGGCCGCGGCGCATGCCGCCCGGACCGTCGACGAGGCGACGCGCCGGGCGTGCGCGGACTTCGCCCGGCAGTACGACCGCGACCTCCAGCTCGCCCCCCGGATCGCGGCCCTGCGTGCTCGCGTCGCGGACGCCGACGAGCCGGCTGCGGGCGCTGCGGAGTCCCAGTCGCTGGGGCCGGCGGCTCCGGAGTCGCGGGCTCCGGGTGGGCAGGCTCCAAGTG
>JAUNUZ010000277.1 GCA_030537915.1 Micrococcales bacterium | reverse complement strand
CAAGTCGCCTCCGCCGCCCACCGTGACGTCGTCGACGCGCTCGCTGGGTTCGCTCATGGCGTGCGTCGCTACTGGGTCGTCTCGAGTGTCTTCGGGGCGGCCGTGGCGGCCTTGGACATCGCCGCACTCGTCTGGCTGGGGGTGCCGCTCGCGCTGGTGTGGGGGCTGCTGTCGTTCCTGACCAACTACATCCCCAACATCGGCTTCGTCTTGGGGATCGTCCCGCCGGCGCTCATGGCCCTGCTGGCGAACGGCCCGCAGACCGCGCTGCTCGTGATCGTCTCCTACTCCGTCATCAACTTCATCATCCAGTCGATCATCCAGCCGAAGTTCCTGGGCAACGCAGTGGGTGTGACCGCGACGGTCTCGCTGCTGTCGCTGCTCTTCTGGGCCTGGGTGCTCGGCCCGCTGGGCGCCCTGCTTGCGCTGCCGACAACCCTGCTGTGCAAGGCGGTACTCGTCGACCTCGATCCGCGGATGCGCTGGCTCGACGCATTCATCGCCAGCGATCCCGAACGCGGCAACCAGGTTCGCAAGGGCCGCGAGGCCACCTGACTGTTCCCCGGCTCGGGCACCAAGGCCACTTCCTCCCGCCGGCTGCGGTTCGGCACGCTGTGGTGAGCGCGTCAGACCAGAGCGGCAAGCCACGCCATCTGCCTACCCCAGTGTTCGCGGCAGTAGGCCGTGGTGTGGCCGCCCTCGTCGAAGACCGTGCGCGCGCGGGGCAGCACCCGGCTCAAGCCGATGTTGCCCTCCGCGAACCGGTCCTCGGCTCCGCACGCCAGGGAGATCGGGATGCCGCTCAGAAGGCCGACGCGCGCGAAGACCGAATGCCGCGCAAAATCGGCCGCGTCGTCGAAGGCCCCGGCCGAGGTGTCCGCGTAGTCCCGTCGCAGCGCCGCCGACATCGTCGCCACCCCGAAGACGCGGTCTGGGCCGAGCACTCCTGCCAGGTAGAGGGATCCGTAGCCGCCCATCGACACCCCGGTGAGACCGATGCGCTCGGTGGGCAGGCCCCGACCTGCCAACAGCGGGAGGAACTCGCGCACGAGCATCGCGGAAGCGTCGGACCCCTCGCGGGGATGCCAGTAGCTACGCAGGCCGTCGATCGCCGCGACAGCCAGGCCGGTCTCCCGGGCGATCCGCGCCCCGTCGAGCACGTTGAACCAGTAGCCGCTCGCGCTGCCCTTGCCGTGCAGCGCGACGACGAGGCCCTTGCACTCGGCGGGAACCGCCAGCCGCCAGCGGAGTGCGGTGCCGGGCAGGTGCGTGGACGCGAGCCAGCCGCGGCTGCGCTCCACACCGGCCGCGAGCATCGTCTGCTCGACGGGCGGCCCCAGCACCGCGACCGCTCCGAGGAAGGCCGCCGAACGCAAGATGGTGCGGCGGTCCAGGCGGACGGTCAGGGAGCGCGAAAGCGGCCGGGGCCGGACCCCGAGCGCCACGCGCTCGCTCCCCAGGAGCCCGTCGTCCCCCCGCCCATAGGCACCCATGAGTCCACTATCGGCGGAATGCGAAGGTGGGACACGCTTTGACATCGAATCGTGTTCTGACGTCGGCGCCGACCCGCGCGCGCCGCGCGAACCCGCGACCCGTGATGGCGTCGCCGACCCGCTCGTGGGCTCCGGCCCGGGGGGTCTTGCGGGCCTGCAGTCTGGCAGGCCCGGGAGACCTCTGAGATCGACGCTCGGCCTACCCTGCCGCTATGGACTTCGCCAACGCCTACAGCCACGGTTTCGCGCGCGTCGCAGCGTGCACGCTGCCGGTGGCCATCGCGGACCCGGCCCGCAACGTCGCCACGATCGGCGCGATCGCTCGTGAGCTGCACGACGAGGGCGTCGCAGTGGCGGTCTTCCCGGAACTGTGCGTCTCCGGCTACGCGCTCGAGGACCTCCTCCTACAGGACGCGCTCCTGAACGCCGTGCTCGAAGGGCTGGACACACTGGTCCGATCGACCCGTGAGCTGCGCCCCGTGCTCATCGTCGGCGCCCCACTGCGCCGCGGGACCCGACTCTTCAACTGCGCGGTCGTGATGCACCGCGGGCAGATCCTCGGGGTGGCCCCCAAGTCCTACCTGGCGACGTACCGCGAGTTCTACGAGCGGCGCCACTTCGCGCCGGGCGACGACCAGGCGGGGGCGATGTTGACCCTCGGCGGTCCGTTCGGGGAGCTGGCGGTCCCGTTCGGCCCCGACCTACTGTTCCGCGCCAGCGATGTGCCGGGCCTCACCCTCGCCGTCGAGGTGTGCGAGGACATGTGGGTGCCGGTGCCGCCGAGCGCGCGCGCCGCGCTCGCGGGCGCAACGATCAGCGCGAACCTGTCTGGTAGCCCGATCACCGTCAGGAGGTCCGACACCCGCCACCTGCTGTGCCGTTCGTCCTCGGCCAGGTGCCTGTCGGCCTACGTTTTCTCGGCGGCAGGCGAGGGCGAGTCGACGACCGACCTGAGCTGGGACGGCCAGACGATGATCTACGAAAACGGCGAACTGCTCGCCCAGACCGAGCGATTCCCCGAGGGCCCACGCCGGTCCGTCAGCGACATCGACCTCGACCTGCTGCGCCAGGAGCGGTTGCGCCAGGGCACCTTCGATGACAACCGGCGGACTCTGGCCGAGGCGTTGCATTATCGGACGGTGCACTTCACGGTCGATCCGCCGAGGGGGGATATCGGCTTGCGCCGCAGCGTCGACCGCTTCCCGTTCGTGCCCAATGACGCCTCGCGACTCGCGCAGGATTGCTACGAGGCCTACGCGATCCAGGTGTCCGGGCTTGAGCAGCGGCTGCGGGCGATCGGCAACCCCAAGATCGTCATCGGCGTCTCCGGGGGCCTGGATTCGACCCACGCGCTCATCGTCGCGGCTCGCGTGATGGACCGCCTGCGCCGCCCGCGGACCGACATCCTCGCCTACACCATGCCCGGCTTCGCGACGACCGCGCACACGAAAAACAACGCGATCGCGTTGGCGCAGAGCCTCGGCGTGGCGATCGAGACCCTCGACATCACGCCCGCCGCGCGTCAGCTGCTCGCCGACATCGGTCACCCCTACGCGGGCCCACAAGACAGCGCAGACGTCTATGACGTGACCTTCGAGAACGTCCAAGCGGGGCTGCGCACCGACTACCTCTTCCGGCTCGCGAACCACCTCGGCGGGATCGTTCTGGGCACCGGTGACCTGTCCGAGCTCGCGCTCGGCTGGTGCACCTACGGCGTCGGTGACCAGATGAGCCACTACGCGGTCAACACCGGCGTGCCCAAGACCCTCATCCAGCATCTCATCCGCTGGATCGTGTCCTCGGAGCAGTTCGAGCCGGCGGTAGGCGAGGTGCTCACCTCGATCCTCGACACGGACATCACCCCGGAGCTCGTCCCGACGAGGGAGGGTGAGACCCCGCAAAGCACGCAGGCGAAGATCGGCCCCTACAACCTGCAGGACTTCACGCTCTTCTACGTGCTGCGCTACGGAATGCTGCCGAGCAAGATCGCGTTCCTCGCGTGGCACGCCTGGCACGAAGCGGCGACCGGTGAGTGGCCGGCGGGGGTCGTGGGTGAGAAGCAAGTTGCCTACGAGTTGGCGGATATTCGGCGCTGGCTGGAGGTCTTCCTCAAGCGTTTCTTCGCGTTCAGTCAGTTCAAGCGGTCCGCGCTGCCGAACGGGCCGAAGGTCTCGGCCGGCGGCTCCCTCTCCCCGCGCGGTGACTGGCGGGCGCCGTCGGACGGCAATGCGGCCGTGTGGCTCGCCGATTGGGAACGGATCCCGCCGGCCTGGCCCTCCTGAAGGTCTACTAACGCTCTCAAAGCGACGGTGGCTCGCTTCGGGAGCGGCTCGGCGGATATCGCAGGCTGGGCACCTCGACGGCGCGAATCAGTCCGTCACGTCCACGGCCACAGGCCGGAACGACGCATGCAGTCTTCGGCCTCGTCGAGCTGTCGGGCACCTTTTGGCCCCCGGCTCTTAACGACCTCTGCTCGCCAGCCCTGGGCGGAACACCCACGGGCCGCGGCTCCCATACCCACCTGGGCGAGATAGACGACTGCCG
>JAUNUZ010000276.1 GCA_030537915.1 Micrococcales bacterium | reverse complement strand
CGGGACTGCCTGATCAGCCAGTTCGTCAGCATCGTCGGCAGCAACCACGGCACGGCCCCAGGCACGCCGATCGTCGACCAACCCTGGTCGGGTTCGGGCGTCACGATCGGGGACGATGTGTGGATCGGCGCCGGCGTCGTCGTGCTCCCCGGGGCCGTCATCGCGCAGGGCTGCGTCATCGCCGCGAATTCGACGGTCCGCGGGACCGTCGCGCCGGGCTCGATCGTCGCCGGATCGCCCGCCCGGGTCGTCGGCCGGCGCTGACGGTGCCACGGCATCCGTCCCATCCGCATCGGGGGCCTCAGGGACTCTTGTCCGGGGCCGAGAGAACCTGCATCCGCGCCCAGGGAAAGCCCCTGAGCTGCTCGTAGGTGGGGACATCACCCAAGATGGCCGACCACGGGTCCCGGCCCGTACGAGTCTTGTCCGGCAGTCCGCTCTCTGCCATGACCGCGACGGCCGCCGCGGTGTCGACGACGATGAACCCGTACTTCTGCGCTGCCCTGGCGATCGCCTCCCCCAGCGGTGTCAGGCCGAGCGCGGACACGTCGACGGAGGGGTCCAGGCGCAACCTGGCGCCCTGAGGGATCGCGTCGGGGGCAGGATCGGTGCCGTCGCTGCGCTGCGCCGGGAAGCGCCACCGGTCCCAACGAGCAGGCGCGATGAGCGCCAAGCCCATCGCGTGATCGATCCGTCGGGCGCGGGCCTCCTCCAGGGTGATCATCGAGCCCACCGTCACGAGCCCGCTGGCGCTGACCCCATAGGGCTTGGGAAAGTAGCCGCGGTTGGCCGAGACGTGATCGATGCGACCACCCCAGCACGCTGACCAGCCGCCCTGCCCCTGCGCTTTCATCACCCAGAACTCCCAGAGCTGATCCGTCGACGGGGACCACAAGGTGATGGTGCTGTCCGTGCCCTTGGCGACCTGGGCATCCGCGGGGACGGGCACGTCGACGAAGTACTTCGGCCCGTCGAACAGGCCTTCGGGGGTGTAGCCCTTGTCCTGACAGTCCTCGAAACGCACGGTGACGCGCGGCGTCGTGGCGTCGACCACGTGCAGGACCGGGTTGTATTCCTGCGTGTTGAGGGCGGCGATTCCGCCGTAGTGCGGCGTGATCTGAGCCAGCAGGTTGGCGATCATCGCGCGTGACTTCGGGTCCACGGGCTGCCCGGCGACGTCGACGCCGAAGACGTTGTCCGGCGCGAACCGCGGGTAGACGCCGCGCTGACCGGCCGTCGGAAGGGCCTTCGGAGGCGGGGCGGGACCGGGCTCGGGGGCGCGGGGAGGACGACCGGTCAGCGTCGCCACGACCAAGGCGATGCCGAGCAGGCCGACGACGACGACCACTGCGATGCGAGGGCCGAGCCGGGATGCGGGATGAGCTGGCCGGCTCACCGCGCTGCCCCGCGCGAGCGCGTGGTCTCACGCGCCGGCACGCCGACGTAGTTGCGGTCCGGAAGCGTGTCGTGCACGACTACGGCGTTGGCTCCGACCCGGCATCCCCGGGCCACCGTGACGGGGCCGAGAATGGCCGCGCCGGTGCCGATCTCGACATCGTCCCCGATCGTCGGGCCGCCGCGGTCGTCCCGGACCCCCAGGGACACGCGGTGGTAGATCGTCACTCCGGCACCGATGGAGACGCTCGGATGGATCATGATGCCGCGCCCGGCGTGGGGCAGCCGCAGCCGGGGGCCGATGCGCACGCTCGTGGGGATCTCCGTGCCCATGAGACCCCGCACCCACACGACGTCGGCGATCTGGACGACCCGCCGCAGGGCGAAGGCCCGCGGGCCGCAACGTTCGTTCAGCACCATGCCCGCACGCAGGATGGCCAGCGTGATCCGGGCCGGCGTCGAACGGTTGCGTGTGTAGTCGGTGATGAGCAGGTCTCGAATCTGGCCACCCGCCCCGGCCAGGGGCCGACGTTTTGCTCTGCCCACGACGGCTCCCTCGTTCCGTTGGCGCGAACCCTGCGCGGCACGATCGGTCCCCCGTCCCCGCTCCTTCAGCCTAACTCGCCCGTGCAGCGGCATCCGCTGCGGCACAAAGCAGTACCCTGGTGTTGGGGATGTCAACAGCTTGAGGGACACATGGATAGCTACCCGAGCATCACCGTGGTCATGCCGGCGTTTCAGTCCGCGCGCACCATCGGTGGCGCGCTCAGCGGTGCGCTGACCCAGGCTTATCCGGCAGGGGTCGAGATCGTCGTCGTCGACGACGGCTCGACCGACGGTAGCGCTGATGTCGCCCGGGCCCACGGGGATGCGGTGAGCGTCGTGCGCCAGACGAACGCCGGCACGGCCTCGGCCCGCAACACGGCCCTGTCACACGCCAGGGGCGAGCTCATCGCGCTTTGCGACGCGGACGATGTGCTCCTGCCGCCGTACCTTCGCGCCGCCGTAGAGGCCTGGCAACGAGCCGGCTGCGGCCGGCGCTTCGTCACGTGCAACGCGCTCCTGCTCACGCAGGGTGGGATCGCGCACGGGCGCACCGTGATGCATCCACCGGTCCCCGCGCCGAGCCGGCAACGCCTTGCGATCCTCGAGGCGAATTTCGTGTCTGGCTTCACGGTGATGCCCGCCTCGATGCTGCGCGAGCTGGGTGGCTGGGCCACCGGCTGCTACCTGGAGGATTGGGACCTGTGGATTCGCGCGATCCACGCCGGCTGGGAGGCCGTCCCGCAGCGGGTCCCACACGCGCTGTACCGCTGGTCGGCGACGAGCAAGTCGACGAGGGTGCAGGACGTCTACACCGCCGAGGACGCCCTGCTGCGGGGCGTCCTCGAGAGTGGATGGGACTTGCGAGGGCCGGAGCGGGAGTACCTGCAGCGCCGACTGCAGGCCCGATCCCCTCGGCTGCTCGTGCACGAAGCGGAGCAGGCGTTGCGCGCCGCTGACGTGGCCGGCGCCCGCCGCCTCTACGCCCAGGCTGCGGCGCTGTCCCCGTCCAACCGCAAGCTCGCCCTCAAGGGTGGCAGCCTGGCTGTACCGGGACTGGGCGCCCTGTGGCGCCGCCGCCTGACGGGTATCGACGCGGGGCTGGCCAGGGACACCGATGTCGCGCGCTGACGACTCAGGGCACCCGGCACAGCCGGCGCGGCAAGAGCGCGCTCCGGTCGGGGCTGGCAGCCCACCGGCGGCTTCGATCATCATCCCGGCCTACAACGAGGGCGCGGTGCTGCGCCGGTGCCTGCGCCCCCTGCAACCGTGGCTGCGCCCCGACGCCGCGGACCCTCTCGAGGTCATCGTCGTGCCGAACGGCTGCACCGACGACACCGCGCAGATCGCGCAGCAAGCGTCCGCCGAGCACGCCGGCATCCGCGTCGTCGAGCTCTCCCGGGGATCCAAGAGCGCAGCCCTCAACGCGGGAGACGAGGCTGCCACGGCCTACCCCCGGATCTACCTCGACGCCGACATCGAGCTCTCCCCATCTGCGCTACCGGCCCTGATCGCCGCCTTGACGACCCCGGTGGCTCGCGTTGCCTCGCCGCGCATTCGCTTCGACACCGCGCACGCCGACCCGCTCGTCCGCTCCTTCTACCGCGTCTTCGCGCGCCTGCCCTACGTGCGCGACGGCCTCATCGGCCTCGGTGTCTACGGGGTCTCCGCTGCGGGGCGAGCACGCTTCGAGCGCTTCCCGGACGTGATCGCCGACGACCTGATGATCCAGCGACTCTTCGCGCCGCAGGAGAGGACGATCGTCGACGGTGAATTCGTCGTCCGTGTCCCGGCCGACATCGCCAGCCTCGTCCGAGTCCGCTCCCGGGTGGGCCGAGGCAATGCCGAGCTCAGCCGGTCCGGTGACGAACGCTTCGCCGCATCGACGCAGGGCACCACCCGCGCACTCGCGGCCCTCGTGCGTCATCGCCCGTGGGCGCTCGGCGACGCCCTGTGCTACATCGGTGTGACCCTGGTCTCACGCGCCCACTCCGGCCGCTGGGGTCGGGGTTCGCGTCGGGCCCCCTCGTGGGAACGCGACGAGTCCACCAGGGCGGCGGGCCGGGCTGCGGGCCGGGGGGCGGTCGGCACGCCGCACGCG
>JAUNUZ010000275.1 GCA_030537915.1 Micrococcales bacterium | reverse complement strand
GTCGTCTCCGGCTGCATCATGATGCGGGTCTGCCACCTCGACACGTGCCCGGTCGGTGTCGCAACGCAGAACCCGGAGTTGCGGGCCCGGTTCTCGGGCAAGCCCGAGTTCGTCGAGACCTTCTTCGAGTACATCGCCGAGGAAGTCCGTGAGCTGCTCGCCCAGCTGGGTTTCCGCTCCATCCAGGAGGCGGTCGGTCGGACCGGCACGCTGCAGACGCGTAGGGCGATCGAGCACTGGAAAGCCTCCGGCCTGGACATCGGCCCGATCCTGGCCGAGGCCGCGCCGAGGCTCGGCCAGACCCGCTACTGCTCCACGAAGCAGGACCACGCGCTCGGCAAGGCCCTGGACAACGACCTCATCGCGCAGGCCACGCCCGCGATCGAGCGCGGGGAACGGGTCCGCATCGAGGCCACGATCCGTAACGTCAACCGGACGGTCGGCACGATGCTGGGTCACCGGGTCACCGCCGCCCACCCCGACGGCTTGCCCGACGGGTCGATCGACGTCACGCTCACCGGCCGCGCGGGCCAGTCGTTCGGCGCCTTCGTGCCGGCGGGCATCACCCTGCGGCTCGTCGGCGAGGCGAACGACTACGTCGGTAAAGGGCTCTCGGGCGGGCGCGTCATCGTGCGGCCGAGCGCCACCTCCGCGGGGTTGGCGGAGGCTAACGTCATCGCCGGGAATGTCGTCGCCTACGGCGCGACGAGCGGCGAGCTCTTCCTGCGCGGTCAGGCGGGCGAGCGCTTCTGCGTCCGCAACTCCGGGGCGGTGGCGGTCGTCGAGGGTGTCGGCGACCACGGGTGCGAATACATGACCGGCGGTACCGTCCTCGTGCTCGGGACCGTCGGCCGCAACTTCGCGGCCGGGATGTCCGGCGGGGTCGCCTACGCGCTTGACCTTTTCGCCGAGCGTGTCAACACCGGACTCGTCGACGTCGTGCCGCTGCGCCCGGCGGACCTCGACGTCGTCGAGACGATCCTGGGCCGGCACCTGGACGCAACGGACTCCGGCGTTGCCGCCGCACTGCTGGCGGACTGGCCCGCGCAATCGCAGCGCTTCAGCATCGTGCTGCCGCGTGACTATCAGCGGGTTCTCGATGTGCGTGCGGAAGCGCAGGACGAGGGCCTGGACCTGGATGGAACCCAAGTATGGAACCGGATCATGGAGGCATCCCGTGGCTGACCCTCGTGGCTTTCTCACCAACCGTGAGCGCAGACTGCCCGCGCGACGCCCCGTGGCCGTGCGGATCATGGACTGGCGGGAGGTCTACGAGCCGCAGCCCGTCGAGGAGTTGCGGGAGCAGGCCGGGCGCTGCATGGACTGCGGCATTCCTTTCTGCCA
This sequence comes from Micrococcales bacterium, assembly GCA_030537915.1. Classification (GTDB taxonomy): domain Bacteria; phylum Actinomycetota; class Actinomycetes; order Actinomycetales; family Dermatophilaceae; genus Kineosphaera. The sequence goes on along the minus strand of JAUNUZ010000275.1, from coordinate 2,703 downwards.
CTCCGGGTGCCCCCTGGGCAACCTCATCCCGGAGTGGAACACCTTCGCTTGGCAAGACCGCTGGCCCGAGGCGATCGAGCGGCTGCACGCGACGAACAACTTCCCGGAGTTCACGGGCCGTCTGTGTCCCGCGCCCTGCGAGACGGCCTGCGTGCTGGGCATCAACCAGCCCGCGGTGACTATCAAGCAGATCGAGGTCACCACGATCGAGCGAGCCTTCGACGATGGCCGTGTCGTGCCCATGCCGCCGCAACGGCTCTCCGGGCGCACCGTCGCGGTCGTCGGCTCCGGTCCCTCGGGACTGGCGGTCGCCCAACAGCTGACCCGCGTCGGCCACACTGTGGCGGTCTTCGAGCGCGCCGACAAGCCCGGCGGCCTGCTTCGTTACGGCATTCCCGAGTTCAAGATGGAGAAGGCGGTCCTCGACCGTCGACTCGCCCAGATGCGCGCGGAGGGCACTCGCTTCCGCAGCGGCGTGGATGTCGGTGCCCAGATCACGGGTACTGACCTCCGACGCCGTTACGACGCCATCGTCCTGGCTGTGGGGGCTACGGTGCCCCGCGGGCTCAGTGTGCCCGGCTGCGACCTCGGCGGTGTAGTGCAGGCGATGACGTATCTGCCGCAGGCGAATCGGGTGGCTCTCGGTCAGCAGGTGCCGCGGCAGATCCTCGCCACCAACAAGGACGTCATCGTCATCGGTGGCGGCGACACCGGCGCTGACTGCATCGGGACGGCCCACCGTCAGGGCGCCCGCTCGGTGACGTCGCTGGAGATCATGCCGCAACCGGGCACGGAGCGTTCCGCCGCGCACCCATGGCCCACCCACCCGATGCTCTTCCGCGTCGCCAGCGCCCACGAGGAGGGCGGCGAGCGTGTCTACGCCGCGAGCACCACCGCGATCATCGGCGACGAAGAGAACCAGGTCAGCGGCCTGCGGCTCGTCGAGGTGCGGATGGACGACGGGCAGATGGCGCAGGTCGCGGGCTCAGAACGGGTCATCCCCGCCCAGCTCGTACTCCTGGCCATGGGCTTCTTAGGGCCGCAGCGCGAGGGCATCGTCGAGCAGTTGGGCGTCGGGCTCGACTCGCGCAGCAACATCGTGCGCGACGAGAGCTACATGACGAGCGTTCCTGGCGTCTTCGTGGCCGGTGACTGCGGTCGCGGTCAGTCGCTCATCGTCTGGGCCATCGCTGAGGGACGGGCCGCGGCGCACGGCGTCGACGCCTGGCTCACGGGCGGGTCCGCGCTGCCGCGCCCCATCGCCCCGACGGATCGTCCGCTGACGGTCTGACCACCGGCTTTCCGCCTCAGCTCTTCTTGGGAGCGTTCGTGGCGTTCTGGTGGTGGCGCGATGGCTTAGCGGCGAGACTGTTCTCAGCAGCGTCGGGCGACAGACCGGAGTTGGCCCCCACCCGTCCCGAGGAGGAATCGGGCCCGCGGCACGCCATAGACTGACGCCCATGCGCCGCGCCAAAATCGTTAGCACGCTAGGTCCCGCCGTTTCCAGTGCCGAGAAGATCCGAGAGCTCGTAGACGCCGGGATGGACGTCGCCCGGATCAACCGCTCGCACGGTAGTAGCGAGGAGCACGCCCAGCAGATCGCCTGGGTCCGGGAGGCTGCCGAGGCCAGCGGTCGCGCGGTCGCCGTTCTTGTCGACCTGCAAGGCCCCAAGATCCGCACCGCCCGGTTCTCGGCCGGGCCGGTGCACCTCTCGGTCGGTGACCACTTCACCATCACCACCGATGATGTCGACGGTGACAAAACGCGCGTCGGTACGACCTACAAGGGCCTGCCGGGCGATGTCCGCGCGGGCGACCTGCTCCTCATCGACGACGGCAAGATCGCCCTGCGCGCCTTAGAGGTCACGCCGACCGAGGTGCGCACAGAGGTCGTCGAGGGTGGAGTCGTCTCCAACAACAAGGGCATCAACCTGCCCGGCGTCGCCGTCTCCGTCCCCGCGCTCTCAGAGAAGGACGAGGAAGATTTGCGCTGGGGCCTGCAGGAGGGTGCCGACTGGATCGCGCTCTCCTTCGTTCGCGACGCCAGCGACGTGGAGCGCTGTCACGAAATCATGGAGCAGGAGGGGATTCGCCGCCCGGTCATCGCCAAGATCGAGAAGCCGCAGGCCGTCGCCAATCTCGGCGAGATCGTCGCGGCCTTCGACGGCATCATGGTGGCCCGGGGCGACCTGGGCGTCGAGATGCCCCTCGAGGAGGTGCCGCTGGTGCAAAAGCTGGCCGTCGAGTTGGCCCGGCGCGAGGCCAAGCCCGTCATCGTGGCGACACAGGTGCTCGAGTCGATGATCGAGAACTCCCGGCCCACGCGGGCCGAAGCGAGCGACTGCGCCAACGCCGTACTCGACGGTGCCGACGCGATCATGCTGTCGGGTGAGACCTCGGTCGGGGCTTGGCCTATCCTCGCGGTGCGCATGATGGCTCGCATCATCGAGAACACCGAGGATCACGGCCTCGCGCGGATTCGGCCGCTGGACAGCCGCCCGTCGACTACCGGCGGCGCTGTCACCCGCGCCGCGGCGCAGATCGGGGAGATCCTCTACGCGAAGTTCCTTATCGTCTTCACGACCTCCGGTGACTCCGCACGTCGCATGTCGCGGGTCCGTCCCTCGCTGCCCATGCTTGCCTTCTCCCAAGATCCCCAGACGCGCCGACGTCTGGCGTTGACCTGGGGTGTCACCACGTATG
>JAUNUZ010000274.1 GCA_030537915.1 Micrococcales bacterium | reverse complement strand
GGCCCGCGCGGTGGCGCGGAGGCCCCCGGGCGAGGCGAGGGCGACGGCGCAGCCCGCACTTCCCGGCCGCGCAACCGCCGCCGGACACGGGGGGGCCGCCCCGCGGAGGGTGATCGTTCCTGACACAACCCCCACCTGGCGGCGTTATGAGAGCAGGGTGAGTCGGCACATCGCTGGCCTACCCTGGCGCCTTTTGCGGGACCGCATCACACGCCGAGCCCGGCCGGGACGGCTAATGCGCCTCACCAGGTGGTTCGTATGTCGAGATGTGCTGGACGTGTGTCCAGGTCGAGTAGTACGATCGTCCAAGAGCACGTCAGGGGCGGCTGGGGGCCGTTCCGTCGTGTTGGTAGAAATACGCTCTTGGGGGAAAGATTCTTATGTTCTCATTCGCAGCTGCACGGCCGCGTGTCGACATCCGCGAGATCGTCATGGCCACAATTGTCCTGGCCCTCTGCGCCGTCGTGCTTCCCGGCCTGTGGTCGGCGCTCAGCGTGTCCACTCTGGCGCCGGCGATGATCGGTGGTCTGGCTATCGGGACCGCTGCCCTGCATGCTCGTCGCACCGAGCGCCGCTGCTGAGCGGCGCCCGCCAATCCTTCGGCCTCCCACCTCCTCCCCTCTGTGAGGTGGTCGCCGCCGCCTGATGCCCTGATTCCGGGGCATCACGCAAGCGCCCCGGACCGACTCCCACCTGGTCCGGGGCGTCTTGGGCGGTACGGCTCAGCCACTTCGGCCCAGGATCGGGGCGGTGCCAGTCGCCTGCGAGAGGATGCGCTCCAGCGCCTCAGGCCGCGTCGTCCGATCGGCGAGCCGATTGGGCTTACCGTCGCCGTGGAAGTCGCTGGAGCCCGTGACGACGAGCCCCAGGGTCGCCCCCAGCTCCTCGGCGTGCCGCGCAGCCTCCGCAGTGTGATCGAGGTGGTGCGCCTCGATGCCGACGAGACCGGCCGCCGCCATCTCCTCGATGACGTCATCGCTGACGACCCGTCCGCGTAAGGCTGCGAAGGGGTGCGCGATGACGGGCACCCCGCCGGCGAGACGCACGAGCCGGACCGCGTCCAGGACATCGATCGCGTAGTGCGAGGCGTAATAGCGCGAGCCGTTGTGCAGGTAGCGCGTGAAGGCCTCCCCGCGATCCGCGACGATCCCCCGGGCGACCATGGCATCGGCGATGTGTGGTCGCCCCACAGTTGCCCCGTCCGCTACGACACCCGCTACGTCATCCCAAGTCAGCGGCATATCGGCCGCCAGGCGGTCGACAATGCGGCGGGCCCTGGAACGGCGGCTCTCACGGGCGTGGGTCAGCTCACGCAGCAGCGGCTCAAAATTCGGGTCGTGCAGGTACGACAGCAGATGCACGCTGACCCCGTGGGCCGTGCATGAGATCTCCATGCCCGGGATGAGATCGATGCCGTGCTCGAGGGCCGCCTGCGCCGCCGCAGACCAGCCGATCGTGGTGTCATGGTCGGTCAGCGCAACGACGTCCAGCCCCGCCGCGGCCGCCTGGGCCATCACCTCCTGCGGGGCGTCGGTCCCGTCCGAGGCTGTCGAATGGGTATGCAGGTCGATAAGCACACCGCGAGCTTAGGCCGGAGGCTCCTGGAGTACGGGACGGCCTGGCTGCTCCCCGCCGCGGGCGTCCAGGTAGCTCTGCTTGGGCACCATCACCTTGCGCCGGAAGATGCACACGAGCGTGCCGTCCTGGTTATAACCCTTGGTCTGGACGTGGACGATGCCGCGGTCGTCCTTGCTCCTGGACTCGCGCTTGTCGAGCACGGTCGTCTCGCCGTAGATCGTGTCGCCGTGGAAGGTCGGAGCGACGTGTTTGAGCGACTCCACTTCGAGATTGAAGATCGCCTTGCCGCTGACATCGGGGACCGACATGCCCAGGAGCAGTGAGTAGATGTAGTTGCCGACGACGACGTTGCGGGCCGGCTCCGTCGTCTTCTGCGCGAAGTTCGCGTCGAGGTGCAGCGGGTGGTGGTTCATCGTCAGCAGGCAGAAGAGGTGATCGTCGTACTCCGTCACCGTCTTGCCCGGCCAGTGCTTGTAGGTCGCGCCGACCTCGAACTCTTCAAAGGTACGTCCAAATCGCATGCCCCCATCCTTGCCTATGCGCCAAGTCAACCCCCCGCGGATCGGCGAATCGACCCACCCGTCCGCCACGCCGCGAGCGGACGCCAGGCAATAAGGTGTCGGCATGCCAGATCACTTTGATGTCGTCGTCCTCGGAGCCGGCCCCGGCGGTTATGTCGCTGCCATCCGCGCCGCTCAGCTCGGCAAGTCCGTCGCAGTCGTGGAGAAGAAGTACTGGGGCGGTGTATGCCTCAACGTCGGTTGCATCCCGAGCAAGGCACTCCTGCGCAACGCGGAGCTGTCTCACCTCCTACAGCACGAGAAGAAGAAGTACGGCATCGAGGGGGACGCGTCGATGTCCTTCGGGCCGACCCACAAGCGCAGTCGGCAGGTCAGCGCCGGCATCGTCAAGGGCGTCCACTTCCTCATGAAGAAGAACAAGATCACCGAGATCGACGGCTGGGGCACCCTGGGTGAGGTCGGCCTGGTTACCGTCGAGCTCAACGACGGCGGCACGCGCGAGGTGACCTACGACGACCTCATCATCTCCACGGGATGCCTCACCCGCATGCTTCCCGGGGTCAAGGTGAGCAAGAACGTCGTCACCTACGAGGAGCAGATCCTCGAAGAGGACCTGCCCGACTCGATCATCATCGCCGGATCCGGCGCGATCGGCGTCGAATTCGCCTACATCATGACCAACTTCGGCGTCGATGTCACGATCGTGGAATTCCTCGACCGGATGGTTCCGACCGAGGACGCGGATGTGTCCAAGGAGCTCGCCAAGCACTACAAGAAGCTTGGGGTCAAGGTCCTCACCGGCACGAAGGTCGAGCGCGTCGAGGACACGGGCTCCGGCGTGAAGGTGACGGTTTCCAAGGACGGCAAGGAGGAGGTTCTCGAGGCCGATCGGCTCCTGTCCGCGATCGGCTTCGCTCCGCGCGTGGAGGGTTACGGACTCGACAAGCTCGGGGTCAAGCTCACGGACCGTGGCGCCATCGAGATCGACGGCCGGGGTCGCACCAACATCGACCACGTCTACGCGATCGGGGACGTCACGGCCAAGCTGATGCTCGCCCACGTCGCCGAGGCCATGGGCATCGTGACGGCCGAGACCATCGCCGGAGAGGAGACGCTGGAGATCGACTTCGACTTCATCCCGCGGGCGACCTTCTGCCAGCCGCAGATCGCTTCGATGGGCTACAGCGAGGCGCAGGCCAAGGACAAGGGCTTCGACGTCAAGACATCTACCTTCCCCTTCAGTGCCAATGGCAAGGCGCAGGGTCTCGGCGACGCGGTCGGCTTCGTCAAGGTCATCGCCGACGCGAAGTACAACGAGATCCTCGGCGTCGCCATGATCGGACCGGACGTCACCGAGTTGCTGCCGGTGATGAACCTGGCCAAGCAGTGGGATCTCACCGCCGACGAAGTCTCGCGCAACGTCTTCGCGCACCCGACTCTCGGTGAGGCCCTCAAGGAGGCTGTCCACGGCATCGCGGGGCACATGATCAACTTCTGATCTGGCCTGGGCCTGCGATGTCGGCCGCGGCGACCTGCGAGGTCGCAAACGCCTACTGCTGTACCGGTGATCAGCACGTGGGAACACTGTCCGGCGGGCCGACGTCAGGCGGTGGCAGTCGGACAGCCTGAGCGGCATCAGTCGCACGTGCAGGAGGGGCCACCGAGACCGCGGTGGCCCCTCCTACATTCACTCCTTGCCGTAGGCCCGGGCTCTGTGCAGCGCTCGCTCATGGGCCCGGGCGGAGGAACTCTTAGGATCGTGGCGCAAGGCGCGGGCGAGGTAGGAGCCAAGACTGACCCCGGAGGCCAGCGCCAGGCCCACGCCGATCGCCCCACCGAGCGTGGCGAAGCCGGGCCCATATCCTTGCGTGCTGCTCAGTGTCGCGAGTTGGTACAGCCCGCGGTAAACGGCCAGGCCGGGCAGTAACGGCACGATGCCGGCCGTGCTGAGCGCAAGCGCGGGGACGTGCCAGATC
>JAUNUZ010000273.1 GCA_030537915.1 Micrococcales bacterium | reverse complement strand
CTGGGCTGCGTAGGAGTGCACGAAGTAGAAGCGCTCGTCGGCCACGCCGTCGAAAAGTCGTGTGCCCACCGGCGCCGAGACCGTGTTCCAGCCGATGTGCGGTACGACCTGCGCCGGCAGGCGGTCGACGACGCCGGGCCACTGCCCCAGCCCGGGCTCGGGTGGGCCGATGCTGGGCTCCGTGGAGGACTCGAAGAGGACCTGGTGGCCGACGCAGATGCCGAGAACAGGGCGAGCGCCGGCCAGACGGGTGTCGACGAGGCCGGGCCCGCCCACCGCCCGCAGCCCCCGCATGCAGGCGTGGAAATTGCCCACCCCGGGGACGACGAGCCCGTCGGCCTGGAGGCAGGCGGCGCGGTCGGCGGTGAGCTCGACCTGGGCGCCGAGACGCTGCAGCATCCGCACGGCCGAGCGCACGTTCCCGCTTCCGTAGTCCAGGACGGCCACCCGCTTGCGCGGGGCACGCGCGGCATTGCCGATCATCGCCGGGTCGATCTGCGGTAGCACGGGCACGACTCAGGCCTCCGTCTCGATGCGGTGCCGCGCCTCGTCGGACACGACGCGGTCGAAGGCGCGGGCGTGGCGTGGCGCGGGCTCGACGAGCCGGGCACCGGGCAGGTCCGCGATCTGCGTCCGTCCCATGAGGAGGTCGCTGCCCGGGAGCCCGAGCAGGTCGAGGACCTCCCGCAGCACCACCCCGGCGTCGAGGTGGCCGTCACCGACAGCCGCCCGCAGCGCCGCGGTGAGATCCCGGCTCGCACCGGCCGCCGACAGCACGTCGGCCGGGCGGGCAGGCGGGAGCCCCACGGGTGCCACGAGCCCCTCCCTCGGAGTCCACAACGCCCATCGCTGGACAGGCCGCCACCCGTCGGGGTGCACGGTGATCACGGCCTGCCGACCCACGTGGAAGAAACCCAGGGCAGGACGCATCCAGAGGGCCACGGGCCGTCCCGCGAGCGTGCGCACCGCGTCGTCGTAGGGGTATCGGGCTCGCACCGGCCCGGTGGGCACGACGACGGTCCACCCGTCCAGCGGCGCGACGCTCACTGCGCCGAGGCCCCGTCGGGCCCACGCGACGGCCGTCTCTGGGCGGCAGCGCGACAACACGAGGCCGCGCCCGCCGGGGATCGGTCGCCGCCCGCGCTGGGCGGCGACCCGCTTAGAGGCTGCCCTTGGCACTGGGAATCCCGGACACCCGCGGGTCGGGTTCGATGGCGGCGCGCACGGCGCGGGCGATCGCCTTGAACTGCGCTTCGACGATGTGGTGCGGGTCGCGACCGGACAGCACCCGGACGTGCAACGCGATCTGGGCGTGGTGCGCCAGGGTTTCGATGACGTGTCGAGTCATCGACCCGGCATAGGTACCACCGATGATTGCGTATTCCTGTCCCGCCGGCTCGCCCTCCTGAACGGCGTAGGGCCGACCGGAGACGTCGACGACCGCCTGGACGAGGGCTTCGTCGAGCGGGACGCAGGCGTCCCCGAAGCGGCGGATCCCCCGCTTGTCGCCGAGCGCCTGCAGCAGGGCGTCTCCCAGCACGATCGCCACGTCCTCGACAGTGTGATGGCCGTCCACGTCAACGTCGCCGTCGGCGACGACCCACAGATCGATGAGGCTGTGCTTAGCGAAACTGGACAGCATGTGGTCGTAGAAGCGCACCCCGGTACGGACGCGCGATTCGCCGGTCCCGTCGAGGTCGAGACGGAGCTCGACGGTGCTCTCCGAGGTCGAACGCGTAAGTTCCGCCGTGCGGTGACCCGCTGGTCGGGCGTGGTTCACGTCGTCTCCTTGCTGGTGTCGTCGGCGCCGGCGCCGAGTGAGGGGTTCTTGGCCGTGCCGGCTGCCGCATCGCAGATCGCGATCAGCGCGGCCAGGAACGCATCGGTCTCGGCCGGGGTCCCGGCCGTGACGCGCAGGTGCCCGGGAATCCCGACGTCGCGAATTAGGACCCCCGCCTCGAGCAGACTCGCCCAGGTGGCCGCGGCGTCCGCGAACCCGCCGATGAGGACGAAATTGGCATCCGAGGCGACGGGAGCCAGGCCGAGCGAAGTGACCTGCGCGACGATGCGGTCACGCTGCTGTTTGACCGCCGCCACGGTCTCCAGCAGGGCATCGGCATGGGCCAGGGCGGCGCGCGCGATGACCTGGGTGGGGGTCGAGAGGTGGTAGGGCATGCGCACGAGGCGCAGGGCCTGGGTCACGGCGGGATCGGCTGCGAGGTAGCCGACCCGCGCCCCCGCTAGCGCGAAAGCCTTGCTCATCGTGCGCGACACGACGAGCCGCGGGCGCCCTTCGAGCAAGGTCGTCGCACTCGGGGTGCCTGGGCGCGCGAACTCGGCGTACGCCTCGTCGACGATGACGAGCGCGTCGGGGGCCGCGTCGTAGAGCGCTGACACGAGCTCGAGCGTGAGTGCCGTACCCGTGGGGTTGTTCGGGGAGCACAGGAAGAGGATGTGCGGATTGTGCATACGAGCCTGGGCGACGACACGCTCGAGCACGAGGTCGTAATCCCCGGGTGTGCCCCGTCGGCCGCCGCCGTGGCCCCGGTACCCATCGATCCAACGCGTGCCCGTCGTGCGCGTGATGATCGGGTGCATCGAATAAGAAGGGGTGAAGCCGAGGGCGACCCGACCCGGCCCGCCGAACGCCTGAAGGAGGTGCAGGAGGACCTCGTTCGAGCCGTTGGCAGCCCACATCTGCGCCGGGGTCAGAGCGCTGCCGGTGACGCGCGTCAGGTAGGCGGCCAGGTCCTGGCGAAGGGCGGTGAACTCCCGATCCGGGTAGCGGTTGAGGCCGGCCGCGGTCTGCGTGATCGCCTCGACGATCGCCGCGACCGCCGCGTCCGGGACCGGGTAGGAGTTCTCGTTCGTGTTGAGGGCGAACGGGACCTGCAGCTGCGGGGCACCGTAGGCGGTCCCCCCGACCAGGTCGGGCCGCAGCATTGTCTCGATGAGGCGGGCGGGTGTCTGCGCGCCGCTGTTCGGGGCGTTCACGAGGCGTCTCGCGCTCCCGTGGCCAGGTCGGGGGCGCGCCCGACCCGCGCGAGGATGGCGTCACCGTGGCCCGGCAGGTCCTCGTCGCGGGCCAGGGCGATGACCCCGGCTGCGACACTCGCCAGCGCGCTCTCGTCGTAGTCGATGACCTGCACCCCGCGCAGGAAGCTGTGCACGGACAGACCGCTGGAGTGCGCGGCCGAGCCGGCCGTCGGCAGGACGTGGTTGGAGCCGGCGCTGTAGTCCCCGAGACTCACCGGCGAGAACGTCCCGACGAAGATCGCGCCCGCGTTGCGGATCCGGTTCGCTACGTCCGCGGCGTGCCGGGTGTGGATCTCCAGGTGCTCGGCCGCGTAGGCGTCGACGACGGTGATCCCGGCGCTCAGGTCGTCGACGACGACGACAGCCGACTGCCGCCCGCCCAGGGCGGTCCGCACGCGCTCCTGATGCTTGGTCGCACCGACCCAGCGCTCCAGAGCTGCCTCGACGCGGCGGGCGAGTTCGTCGCTGTCGGTGACCAGGACTGCGGCGGCGAGCGGGTCGTGCTCGGCCTGGCTCACGAGGTCGGCCGCGACGTGCTCCGGGTCGGCGCTGTCGTCGGCGAGGATTGCGATCTCGGTGGGGCCGGCCTCGGCGTCGATGCCGACGACGCCGCGCAGGAGCCGCTTGGCGGAGGTGACGAAGACGTTGCCCGGACCGGTGATGAGGTTGACCGGATCGCATCCGGGCTCATCGGCGGCAGCCTGCGTGCCATAGGCGAACATCGCGATCGCCTGGGCGCCCCCGGCCGCGTAGACCTCCTCGATCCCTAGCAGGTGACAGGCTGCCAGGATCGTGGGGTGCGGATAGCCCGCGAAGACTCCCGTGTTGTCGCGCTGCGGGGGACTCGTCACGGCGATCGATCCCACGCCCGCGACCTGCGCCGGCACGACGTTCATGATGACGCTGCTCGGATAGACGGCAAGGCCCCCCGGGACGTAAAGGCCGACGCGCGCCGTCGGGATCCAGCGCTGCCGGACGCAACCGCCCGGTGCAACCGACGTCACGTGCTCGCGCGGTAGTTGGGCGGCGTGCACGACGCGAG
>JAUNUZ010000272.1 GCA_030537915.1 Micrococcales bacterium | reverse complement strand
TCTGGGGCGCGGCGCGAAGGATATTCCCCGCACCATCCTGACCGGCGTCATCCTCGGCGTGCTGTTTCGGTCGCTGGGCAGCTTCCTGGCGCGGATCATGGATCCCAACGCCTATGCCGTGGTGCAAAGCGTCAGCTTTGCCAGTTTCGGCAGCATTGACGCGGCCCTGCTGCCGTTGGGCGGAGGCATCACCGTGCTTGCCACCGCGGCTGCACTATGGCTTGCACCCCGCCTCGATGTGATGGCGCTGGGCCGTCCTGCGGCGGTCTCGCTGGGGCTGCGGTTCGACCGGATGGTGCTCGCAACGCTGGCGTTGGTCGCGGTGCTGGTATCGGTCTCGACCGCGCTGGTGGGGCCGGTGGCCTTCTTCGGTCTGCTCGTGGCGGGGCTGGCCCACGGCCTTGCCGGGACCGCACGCCATACCGCCCTTCTGACCTGCGCCGGCCTGATTGGCGCCGTCATCCTCGTCGCCGGCGGCATCGTCACCCGCATCGTCCTGTGAGGTTTCGTCGGAGGGGGTCTCCAGGGCCTTGTCTCGCAACGTCACCCAGCCAAGCTTCTCGGACTCGCGGACCACGGTGACCATGACCGCGACGAAGGCGTCGAGGACTGCCTGGGTGGCCTGGTCGTCCCGGTCGACGAGCCAAGCCAGCGAGATCCCGTCGGTGAGGGCTAGGACCATGCGAGCCAGCGTCCGGGACGAGAGCGCCTCGGTGCCGGTGATGCCCATGCCTTGGGTGACAAAGCTCTCGATGACGTCCTGATAGGTCTGGTAGAGGACTCGCGCGGCTTCACCGTCTCCGCGGATCGACCACGCGGCAAGCTCGTAGCTGAGCAGCTGGCGCCCCGGATCGCCCTGGGTGACCTCCCAGAACGTCTGGAAGGCCTTGCGAATCGTGGTCTCGAAACCCTGGCTCTGCTCGATGGCCTTGGCAACCGGGCCGAGAATCGGCGTCGCGAACGACTCGGCGACTGCGTTCAGCAGCGCCTCTTTGCTACTGAAGCAGTAGTGCACGACACCGAGAGACACGTTCGCCTCGTCGGCGATACGCCGCACCGAGGCGGCCACCAGACCCTCGCGGATGGCGAGGTCGATGGTCGCCTCGATTAACTGCTCACGGCGCTGCTCCGCGGGGACTCGGGACATGAACGCCACGATACGGGCCCCGGATGCACCCTCCGGCACTCTGGGGGCCGACCTTAGAGAGCACATACCTTGCCTTTAGAGAACCTTGACCCGACGGAGGTGGAAACGCGCCGGGTCGGCCTGCGGGGGCCACGAACGGCCTTCCATCCGCCTGCTGCGACGTCGGAGTCCGCTCAGATGGCGCGGTCGACGACACTCGTCGCGAGCGCCCGCAAGGCCCGGGCCGCGTCGCTGTCACCGAGTGGATCGAGAAGTTCCTGAGCCGAGCGTGCGTACTCGCGGGTGTGCGCCGCAGCCCTCTCGATCGCCGGATGCGCCCTCAGCAGTCTGAGCGCCTCGGCGTGCCGCGCGGGATCCCGCAAGTCGCTGTCGAGCAGCTCGATGAGGCGTGCGTCGGCCGTGTCCGCCAAGGCACGCACGTAGAGCACGGGCAGGGTGTCCACGCCCTCGCGCAGATCCGTCCCGGGCTCTTTGCCGGATGTGCCCTCGGCCCCGGTGATGTCCAGGAGGTCGTCGGCAAGCTGGAAGGCGACCCCGACTCGCTCCCCGAAGCTGCGCAGCAGATCGACGGTCTGCGGTGGGCAACCGGAGAACATCGCGCCGTAGCGGGCCGCGGTCGCGATGAGGACCCCGGTCTTGTCGGCGAGGACCTGCAGGTAGTAGTCGACCGGGTCGGTCCCTGCCGGGCAGGGACGATCGTCGCGGATCTGACCCGAGCACAAGCGCACGAAGGCCTCCGCCTGGATCTTGACGGCCTTCGGCCCCAGGTCGGCCATGATCGAGCTCGCCGTGCCGAAGAGCAGATCACCGACGAGGATCGCGGTCGAGTTGTCATAGCGGGCGTTGGCGCTGGGTGCGCCCCTACGCAGCTCGGCCTCGTCCATCACGTCATCGTGGTAGAGCGACGCGAGGTGCGTGAGCTCCACAGCCGCCGCCGCGAGGACGTCGCGGTTGACCCCCGACCCGACATGCGCGGCGAGGATCGTCAACATCGGCCGGAACCGCTTGCCGCCCGCGCGAAAGAGGTGTCCGCCGGCTTCGGCGATGAAGGGATCGTCATGGTCGAGGTGTCGACGTATCAACTCATCGACACGCGCAACATCCTCAGCCAGGGATGCGAGCAACTCCTGAGAGGCTCCCGGCAGCGCGGGCTGCGCGGGCGTCGGCAGAATGTCTGACGTAGCCGGCAGCGCAGACGTCGACGAAAACCTCGCCTGCCCGCCCGCTGCCGTCATCGAAGGAACTGTGCGGAGTCGGCCGCCATCGCCAGCAACGGCGCCGGGATGACGCCGAGCAGCACCGTGACCAGCACCCCGAGGGCGATCGCCGCGCTCGTGCCCACCGAGGGGTTGAGCACGGCTACGGAGTCGTCGTCGCTCTCGGAGAAGAACATCAGGACGACGATGCGGAAGTATACGAAGGCCGTGATCGCGCTGCACAGGACACCGATGACTACCAGGACGACGCCGGGCGTGCCGGCGTGTCCGATGGCCGCGGTGAAGACGGCGAACTTCGCGGTGAAACCGGAGGTCAGCGGGATACCAGCAAAAGCCATGAGCAGGATCGCCATGCCACCCGCGACGAGCGGGGACTGCTTGCCCAGTCCCGCCCACTGCCCGATATGCGTCGCCTCGGAGCCTCCGGAGCGGACGAGCATGATGAGCCCGAAGGCAGCGATCGTGGCGAAGCCGTAAGCGGCCACGTAGAAGGTCACTGACGACACACCGGTCTGGTCCAAGGCCATGACGCCGACGAGGATGAAGCCGGCGTGGGCGATCGAGGAGTATGCCAGGAGCCGCTTCATGTCGGTCTGCGTGACCGATAGCACCGAGCCGACGATCATCGTCAGCGCGGCGATCACCCAGATCGCCGCCTGCCAATCCCAGCGGGCGCCGGCGACGCCGACGTAGACGAGCCGGAGCATCGCGCCGAACGCCGCGGCCTTCGTGCAGGCGGCCATGAAGCCGGTCACCGGCGTGGGCGCACCTTGGTAGACGTCCGGCGTCCAGGAATGGAAGGGGACGGCCCCGACCTTGAAGAGGAGCCCGACGAACAACATGAAGATGCCTGGGATGAGCAGCCCCTCGCGACCCGAGACGACCGGAAGCGCGGCCGCGATCGTGCTGAGATTCACCGAGCCGGCGTAGCCGTAGAGCAGCGCCGCACCGAAGAGGAAGAACGCGGACGAGAACGATCCGAGCAGGAAATACTTCAGCGACGCCTCCTGCGAGAGCAGTCGCCGCCTACGGGCGATGGCCGTGAGGACGTAGAGCGGCATCGAGAGGATCTCCAGGGCCACGAACATCGTCAACAGGTCCCCACTCGCGGGGAAGATCATCATGCCGCCGATGGCGAAGAGCGCCAGGGGGAAGATCTCGGTGGTCGTGCCCAGCCGTTCGGCAATCGCCTCGTCGCTGGACCCGGGGATCGACGCGCCGGACGGAGTGAAAGCGTCCGCGACCCGCCCGTTGAAGCGCTCCACCATGATGACCAGCGAGATCCCGCCCAGCAGGACGATGATCGCCTGCATGAGGACAGCTGGGCCGTCCATGACGACGGCTCCACCAAGCGTCATCGTGCGGATGGAGGGACCCTTGACAAGGAGCACGGCAAGCGCAGCGACGAGGCTGACCAGGCTGATGATGAGCTCGGTCGTATGCCGCAGCCGGCGCACGACGAAGGTCTCGACCAGGACGCACAGCAGGGCGCCCGCGAAGACGAGCAGCATCGGTGAGATCGCCAAGTAGTCGATCTGCGGTGGGGTGTACAGGGCCGGAACTGCGGCGGCGGGGATCACTTGGCACTCCCGTTAACGGCGCCGACAGCGGGCGCGGGGTCCGTGACGCCCACGTATTGGAGCGTCTGGCTGACAGCCGGATTGATGACGTCGAGCGCCACCTTCGGGTAGAAGCCGAGCACGAGAAAGAGCACGATGAGCGGGGCGATG
>JAUNUZ010000271.1 GCA_030537915.1 Micrococcales bacterium | reverse complement strand
AGCCTGACAGCTCTACCGTCGAATGTGCCGCAGTGAGGCACCGGAACAGTCGACGTGGGGCGTAAAGATCGCGTAAAGTCCGCGACGGGGGAAGTTCAATTTTTTGGGGGAGTCACACATGATGTACAGCCTTTCCGCGCGCCGCGTCGACGACGGCTACCGTTACTCGGTGACCGACGAGGCGGGCCACGTCCTGGACAGCCGAATCACGGCGCGCACCTACCGCGGGGCGGTTGTCGCCCTCAGCGAGATGAGTGAGCGCGCGAGCGTCTGGTCGTGGCATCCCACGTCCGCCGCGGCGCTATCGGCGGCCGCCACCCTGCGCCACAGGCGCCCCGAGATCCTCGTCTCCGCTGTCACCGCCGCAGGCATCCCGAGCTGATCGGCTCGGGCCGACGCGCGCGGCTTGGGTGTAGCTGCGGTTGCAACACTGGTCGACTGGCACGCGCCGCGCCCGGAACCAGGTCCTCAGCAGCGGGCGGAAAGAATCGTAGCTCTGACGTCGCCGAAGTCGATGCGCTCACAGGGGCGTCGGGTCCTGACTCGGCGTCGGGACGTGGGCCCGGACCGACGCCGTCATCGGGACCACCCAAGGGGAGGTTGGGCTTGCGAAGCTCTTGCCGAGGTTCGGGCCGAGCGGCACGTACTCCCGGGCCGGGATGTCGATACGGGTCATCGGCCCCGACATGCCTGCGACCCAGCAGACCCGACTCTCTAGGCCCGGCTCAGTAGGTGGAGACGATGTCCGGGTCGAGGCGGGCGAGGTCGCGCCCGACAAGGAAAGCCAACGCAAGGTCGAAGAGGTCACCAGACATCGGGTTGCCGTCGATGCAGACACCGTCATAGGCGCTGAAGACGGACTCGACGTAGGCGATCGACGGGTCGCCGACCAGCGCCCCGCAGGCGCGGTCCGCGACGAACTGCCAGGCGAAGAAGCTGATGGCCAGCTCGTCGCACGAAGCACGCGGTAGTCGTTCGCCCGTGACGATGTGGACGAGTTCGCGATCGGCAGCCCACAGCAAGTCCAGCTCTGCGGGCCCGGCGTTGAGCCAGCACGTCTCCCCCGTTACGAAGCGGCCGGTGTCCAGCGACGCCGCGTGCAGCAGCGCCGACAGATCGAAAGGGCCTGTCCTCGTCATCATTCTTGTCACCTCCCGTGTGCCGCACCCGCGGTCACTCGCCCCTACTCATCGGCAGCCCCCTGGCTTGTCTGAGCCCTCCCAAGGCCTTGTATCAGCTGAGTCTGAGTGTCCTCTAACACAATTGCCAACGTCCTGGACCCTGAACCGGTCGCCTTCGGGCCGACGATCCTCAGCTGCTGCGCCAGCTGCCCACGGCGAGCCCTGCCGTCGCCCGTGCACGCTACCGACTAGGACCGACGAGAGGGCCACTTGGTTCCGGGGAACCTCGCCGGTCCCAGCCCGCTGCGCTGCACAACCGCAGGGCCTAGGGCGCACGCCGCCACGGGCCCTGGGCAGGCCCTGCCACCGGGCCGTTCTCGAGGACCGTGGTGGACTCGAGGAGTCGGAACGGTTTCAATGGACGAGACGTCCTGTCACCCGAGCGGTCCGGCGCTGCCGCGACCCTCGTCCAGGGACCGCCCGACGCAGGGCCTCACCGCACCGGAGGACTACCGATGACCCAGCCGCTGACGCCACCACCCGCCGTGCAGAGCGCCCCTGTGCTGACGCTGGAGGCTCCGGCCCCGACGCACGCGGTCGCCTCGACGAGCGCCCCCAGGATGGCCCCCGCCGTGCCGGCAGAAGCCATCCTCGCACTCGATGAGAAGGTCGACAGCTACCTCGTCGGGCTGACCACCGCGCAGCCCAAGTCCCCGGAGTTCGAGACCCGCGCTGCCGACGTCCGCACCATGGGTGACAACGACATCCGCGCCGCCGCCGAGACCTCCAACCGCCTGCTCAAGACCCCGGTGCAGGCCCTCAACCAGGGCAACTTGACGACCGGCTCGAAGGTCGGAACGACGCTCCAGCAACTGCGCCGCACGGTCGAGGAGCTGGACCCCAAGCAGGCGTCGGTGCCCAAGAAGCTGCTCGGCATGATCCCCTTCGGCAGCAAGGTCACCGACTACTTCCGCCGGTACGAGTCGGCGCAGCAGCAGCTCGACGGCATCCTGCATTCGCTGCGCAACGGCCAGGACGAGCTACTCAAGGACAACGCGGCGCTCAACATGGAGAAGCAGACGCTGTGGGAGTCGATGGGCCGACTCAACCAATACGTCTACATCGCCGAGCGCCTGGATGCGCGTCTCGCGGCACAGATCGCCGAGATCGAGACGACCGACCCCGACCGCGCCAAGTCGCTGCGCGAGGACGTGCTCTTCTACGTGCGCCAGAAGCATCAGGACCTGTTGACCCAGCTGGCGGTCTCGATCCAGAACTACCTGGCCATCGACATCGTCATCAAGAACAACATCGAGCTCATCAAGGGCGTCGACCGCGCCTCGACGACCACGGTCTCGGCGCTGCGCACAGCCGTCATCGTCGCGCAGGCACTCAACAACCAGAAGCTCGTCCTCGAGCAGATCACGGCCCTGAACGTGACGACGTCGAACATGATCCAGTCGACCTCGGAGATGCTGCGCGACAACTCGGTGGCGATCCAACAGCAGGCCGCCAGCGCGACCATCGGCCTGCCGCAGCTGCAGGCCGCGTTCGCCAACATCTACGAAACAATGGACGCCATCGACGCGTTCAAGGTGGAGGCCCTGGACAACATGGCGCAGACGATCGGCGTCCTGGAGACCGAGGTCACCAAGTCTCGCAGCTACCTGGACCGGGTCGCCAAAACAGACCAGCGCAATCGCCATGGCTCTTTGGATATCGGCGGGGGCCAACGCATCTGACGCGCTGACCTCGACCCCGAGAAGCAGTGCGGGCACGGGCAGGGCGAAGCTTGTCGGTGGTGTCTGACAGGCTGCATTGAGTAGAGCTGGTTGCGCACGGCGAGCTGCCCGGGTCCGCATCGGGTCGAGACTTCTTCGGACCCGTCGGGGCGTCGCGCGAGTCCGATCGGCTGGCACTGGACACGAAGGGGGATCCACGGCATGGCTCTTGGGGACATCCTGGCCCGCCTCGGCCTCCGCGAGTCGCAGCCGGAGCAGGCGGCGAGCGCGCAGGCGGATCGGCCGCCGACGGCCGACGCCCTGCGGGAGGCACTGCAGCAGACCGAACAGCTCGTTCAGGACGGTGCCGTGCCCTCGCCCGTGACCGCGCGGGTCCAACGCGTCACATCGACCGTGCGAGACACCATTCCGCGTCTCGATGCGTTCGGCGCGGGCAGTGAGCGCGCGTACTCGGTCATGGCGACGGCTACCGACTACTTGCCCGAGGCGGTCGGCGGTTACCTGCGGCTGCCGCGGCGCTTCGCCGATACTCGACCGGTGGACGGACCGAAGACCGCGCTCATGGTGCTCATCGACCAGCTCGACCTGCTCGGCGCCACGATGGATGCCGTCTTCGACGCCGTGTGCCGCGACGACGCGAACGCACTTGTCGCCCACGGCCGCTTCCTCACCGAGAAGTTCGGCTCCCGCAGCCGCGGCGGTGACCTGGAGGTGCCGGACGCCACCGCGCTCCCGCCGGCGCCCGTGTCCGGCGCCGCTGCCGAGACTCCGGGTCGGGCCCCGGCTTCGTCCGAACCGCCCGCGCCCGATCCGGAGCCCAATTCCGAGCTCGCGCGGCTGCGACCGCCGAGCAGCCTCGACCTCTGAGAGCCGGAGACGATGAATTCCCCCACTGCGAACCCGCCGACCCTACCCCCGGCGCCCGGCCTGCCCGAAGCGCTGGGGGCCCTGGTCCGCGTCGGGACCGCCGCCGGCCTGAATGCCGACGACGTCCGCGACGAGGGGCTGCGGCTCGCCGCCGGGATCCTGGAGACCTCCGCGCCCGGCGGCTCGCACCAGCAGTGGCAGGCCGCCATGGGTGGCAGCGTCCAGGACTTCTTCGACAATGCATCACGGGGCCGCCGGTTCGCCTCCGGCCCCACCGGGCTGCTGGCGAACCTCGTGCTCGATCGACCGGGCAGCGCACCCGACTACGCCCGAGCCCTGGCCGAGGTGGCCACGGCCGCGGCGAC
>JAUNUZ010000270.1 GCA_030537915.1 Micrococcales bacterium | reverse complement strand
GGTGCCCTCGGCGCCGGGCAGGCCCTTGTGCTTCTGCCAGTCGCCGGTCACCTTGAGCAGCGCCGCGACCTGCTCGGTCGGCTGTGCGCCGACACCGAGCCAGTATCGGGCGCGCTCGGAGTCGATCTGGATGACCGAGGGCTCGCGGGTCGGGTGATAAAGCCCGATCTCCTCGATGGCCCGGCCGTCGCGCTTCTTGCGCGAATCCATGACGACGACGCGATAGAAAGGTGCATGGATCTTGCCCATGCGCTTGAGACGAATCTTGACGGCCACGTTTGTGGTGTCTCCTGTTTCTTGGTTCGAGGTGAGTTCCGCACCCTTGCCGTGTGGGGACGCCGCGCAGTGCTGACACGTGCGGCGCTATGCGTGGCAAGGCTGAGAACCCGGGTGGACACGCCTACCGCGGTGAGAGGGTCCGCGGCATACGGGTACAGCAGGACATTGTGCCAGACCGGGCGGGGCGGTTTCACCTCGCTGAGACGCCTCAGACACCGGACTGCCCCCGCCTGCGTCCAGCATGTAAAACATCTACTTATCTTGAGTAGAAGCTGATGTTATAAACGTGCAAGCGGGCCCGAGCTGTCATCGTCTCGCTCCCTGGCCTCGATTTCCCCGATACCTCGGTCGAGATGATCCGCTGTCTGGACCGACTCGGCTCGGAAGGCTCGTCATGCGTTCTTTGCTCCTCCTGGCCTTTGTCGGACTGGCAGCCCAGCTGGTGGACGGTGGGCTGGGCATGGCCTACGGAGTCACGTCCTCGACGCTGCTCCTCGCCCTGGGGACCAACCCCGCCGCCGCCTCGGCCACCGTGCACCTCGCCGAGATCGGCACGACGCTGGCCAGCGGCATCTCGCACCACAAGTTCGGCAACGTCGACTGGGATGTGGTGCGGCGCATCGCGATCCCCGGCGGCATCGGCGCATTCCTGGGCGCGTCCGTGCTGTCCAACCTCGACGCGGCCGTCGCCAAGCCGCTGATGTCCGCGGTGCTGCTCGTCCTCGGCCTCTACGTCTTCGTCCGCTTCACCTTCCGCGGGTTACCCAAGGTGGCGTTGGGAACCCGGCATTCCAGCGGCTTCCTCGGAGCGCTCGGCCTCTTCGCCGGTTTCATCGACGCCACGGGGGGCGGTGGCTGGGGCCCGGTCGGCACACCGGCGCTCCTGGCTGCGGGCCGTCTGGAGCCGCGCAAGGTCGTCGGCTCGATCAACACGGCGGAGTTCGTCGTCTCCGTCGCGGCGAGCCTTGGCTTTCTCGCCGGTCTCGGCACGGCCGGTATCGACCTGAGGCTCGTCGCGGCGCTACTCATCGGTGGCGTCGTGGCCGCCCCCATCGCGGCCTGGCTAGTGCGCCACGTACCGCCGCGCGTGCTCGGCTCGACGGTCGGCGGTCTCATCATCATCACCAACGTCCGCACCCTGCTGAACGCGAACGTGCTGCCCCCGCAGCTCACCCCGGCCACGGTTCTCACCTACGCGGTCATGGTCCCGCTCTGGATCGCGGCCATCGCGTGGTCCGTGCGCCAGTATCGCCAGGAGCAGAAGCTCGAGCGCGCTGCAGTGGCGGGCACCGCCGTGCAGGCCTGATCCCGGTCCCTTGCTGGCCTGCCCCGATGCGCAGCGCGGGTCGACGGCGAGCGCACCTCAGGAGGCGTCGTCGACCCCGGTTGCGGCGCGGGCCTGCAGGGCGAGTCGCACGAGATCGGCGGCCCCCTCAATTGTCGCGAGGTCGGCCACGACTGGCGCGTGCACTCCAGCACCGACGAGGTCGGGCACGACCGCCGCGGCCGGGCGGGCCGTAATGATCACCGCCCCGCTCACCGCATCGGCCAGGCGCACCGGGAGCTCGCCGTCGTCCCGTAGCAGGGGGACGCCCACTTCGGTCGCGAGCGCTCGCCCCACGCCGATGGCCTCGGGCGACCACTGCGACTCAGTCGTGGGCCTCGACCGTTCGGGCGGCGCCGGGAGGCCGGCGCCGAGCAGCACGATGACCGGCCGCGCCGGGACGCGGGGCGCGTAGTCGGCAGCCGGCCACTGCTCCCGCGTCACCCCGTAGGTGACGTGATCGCGCCAGGCGTCCCGACCCTGTGCGTCCGCGAGCCAGAGGTAGCCGGGCCAGTCGCCGCGCGGCCGGAAGCCGAGCCTTCGTAGCAAGCCACCGGAGCGCATATTGCCCGGCTGGACGCTTGCCTCGACGCGGTGCAGTCCCATGCCGCGCGGCTGTGGCGTCAACGCCACGTCGATGACCAGCCGCAATCCCTCGGCGAAGAGCCCGCGGCCCGCGTGCGGGTCATAGCTGTCGTAGCCGAGGGCTCCGGCCAGCGCACGGCCGCGGACGACATTCGTCACGTTGACCTTCCCGACGATGCCGTGGCCCCGACCCGGTTGAAGCATCGTGATGAGGAATGTGCGGTGCGCCGGGGACTGCAACCGCAGGTGGTAGCCCAGGTCGCCGGGATTGACCGGGTTCCACGCCCGCAGCCGGTCGGCCGACGCCTGGACCGCCTGCCGATAGGCAGGGACATCTTCCGTCGTCGCGATGCGGACCGCGACTCGCGACCCCACGCGGCTCAATCCACGCACGTCGTCAAGGTCGAGGTCTGGACCGACCTCGTCCTCGCGCCGTCGACGTAGATCGACGTGATCGGTCCGGGCGGGGCTCCGGCTACCCGATCGAGCGCGCGGCCCCTCAGCGGACACGACACCCCCGGAGCACGATGTGCTGGGGGTCGGCGAGGACTCGCACGTTGTCGCGGGGGTCCTCGGCGTAGACGACGAGATCGGCCGGTGCACCCTCGGCCAGGCCCTGACGGCCGAGCCAGTCCCGAGCCGCCCACGTCGCGGCGGACAGCGCGTCCAGCGTGCTCATGCCGGCGGTCACGAGCTCGGACACCTCTTGCGCCACGAGTCCGTGCGGAAGCGAGCCGCCCGCGTCGGTGCCCACGTAGATCGGCACTCCCGCCTCATAGGCGGCACCGACGGTTTCGTAGCGCCGGGCGTGGAGGTCGCGCATATGGTCGGCATAGGCCGGAAACTTCGCGGCCCCCGCGGCGGCAAATTGCGGGAAGTTCTCGATGTTGACCAGTGTCGGCACGATGGCGATGCCCGCGGCGGCGAAGGCATCGATGCTGTCGTTCGTCAAGCCTGTCGCGTGCTCGATGCAGTCCGTGCCGGCCTCAGCGAAGTCGCGCAGCGACTGCTCGCCGAAGCAGTGCGCCGTGACCCGCGCACCCTCCTGGTGGGCCGCCTCGATCGCTGCGGTCAGGATCTCCACCGGCCAGCAGGGGAGCAGGTCGCCGGCCGCACGGTCGATCCAGTCACCGACGAGCTTGACCCAGCCATCGCCGATCCGGGCTTGAGCGCGCACGTAGGCGACGAGGTCCTGCGGATCGATCTCGTGCGCGAAACCGGGAATGTAGCGCCGCGTCCGTGCCAGATGCCGGCCGGCACGGATGATCTTGGGCAGATCCTCGAGCTCGTCGATGAACCTTGTGTCCAGCGGGGATCCCGCGTCGCGTAGGAGGAGGGCGCCCGCGTCGCGGTCCGTCGTCGCCTGCTCGATCGCCACTTCGGGCGGAACGGCGCCGTGATGGTCCAGGCCCACGTGACAGTGCGCATCGACGAGCCCGGGCAGCACATACCCCGTCACGCTGTCGATGTCGCCGCTGTGACGCGGCTCCTCGAAGGTGATCCGGCCCCCGAGGATCCAGGCCTCGTCCTGCACCTCATGCGGGCCGACGAGGATGGATCCCCGCACATGCAACACCGGCGAAGTCATGGACCGACCCTATGCGTTGACCGGCCGGCACGCCCCCCTTGCACAACTTCGCGTGGCACGCTCGCTCACGGGCACGGCCCACGAGGCCGGTTCCCCAGTCCGCTCGAGGTCATCGGCATGACGGAGGACGTCTCCGGCCCCTGAGATCGCTCGCCGAGCTCGGCCAGCCAGATCGGACCTACTTGAGGAATTTGTCGAAACCCTTGGGGAGCTTGCCGGCATCAAGACCCTTGAGGAGCTCAGCAGCCTGGGCAGCCTGATCGTTGCCGCCAGCCGGCGCGCCGAAGGCGCCTCCCGCGGGCGCGGCGGTGGCGTCGCCGCCCTGGGCGAAG